>DATJYL010000035.1 GCA_035499655.1 Pirellulales bacterium | reverse complement strand
CAGTTCGACAAAAAAGGGAAAGCCACGGCGCCGGTGAACGAATTAGAGATTATTTCGCCGCAAGCGGCGATGGGCTCGCTCCGCTCCGAAGTGACCGGAAAAAAAGAGGCCAACGATGATCCAGGTGGTCTGATCATCGGTCATATCAAAAGCATCAAAAATAATTCGCTGACCGTGCAGACCCCCAACGGAACTTACTCGGTCGATTTAGGAGCCAATCCGTCAATCAAAGTCAATGTCAGCGATCTGCGTTTGGCGCAGGTGGGGGACAAAGTGGACGCCAAGGGAGTTTATTCGCCGCAGGGTTTGGCGATGGCCGATGAAATCAAAGTTACGCTTTCCACTCCCTTGGGCGAAGGCCGAAAGAAGCCGAGCGCTAAAGTCGGCAATTCCGGTACGGCGAGTACAAATAAATGAACGCTGGGCGGTGGGCGTCGGCCCGTTGTTTGCAGGCTCTCGCTGGTTCTCAAATTCCGCTGCGGCCCAGCGCATCAATGAGACTGCCGATCGTGCCGGCAAGCGCCGGATGGCTGTCTTCAAACTGACGAGCCGATTCGCCGAGCCGTCGCATCAGCGGTTTGGCAGCGGGCGAGGTTTTATTTTGAAGGGCCCGTTGAATTTCCTGCATGGCCGCGGACAGATTGTCGCGGGCGGCGGGATCCAGCGTGTCGATTTCCGCCAATTGCCCGTGCAATTGTTCGAGCGTCGCTTTTAGTTGTTCGGTATTGGTCGACATGGCGGCAACTCCAGCAGGGGTGAATGACCATCCCGTGCGATCACGCCAAAATTATAGGGTACAAAGTGCGCAGATTGCCAGAGCCACGAGACTTCGGCCGTAACTCTGTTCAGGAAGCTGGTGCAACCGTTATGCTGGGAACTCGAAAGGCTTAGGAAATTTAGGCCCTGCGGTTCGTAATTACTGATGGGAGGATTTTATGTCGACTGCCATCCTGCCCCCCACCCAGCGACCGGCGTGGAAGGCGCTGGTGCAACATGCCGAGCAAATCAAAACCACGCATTTGAGAAAATTATTTGCTGACGATCCAAACCGCGGCACACGGCTGTCGCAAGAAGCCATCGGAGTGTATTTCGATTATTCGAAAAACCTCATCATCGACGAAACACTCAAGCTGCTGCTGCACCTGGCCGAGGAAAGCGGACTTTGTCAGCGCCGCGACGCCATGTTCGCCGGCGAAAAAATCAACATTACCGAACGCCGCGCCGTGCTGCATGTGGCGTTACGGGCCCCTAAGAGCGAAAAGATTTTTGTCGACGGGCAGGACGTAGTGCCTGAGGTACACAAAGTGCTGGATAAAATGGCGGCGTTTTCTAACCGCATTCGCTCCAGCGAGTGGCGTGGCCACACCGGCAAGCCGATTAAAAACATCATCAACATTGGCATCGGCGGCAGCGATTTAGGCCCGGCCATGGCGTACGATGCGCTGCGGTTCTACAGCGATCGCAGCCGCACGTTTCGCTTTGTTTCGAACGTCGACGGCACCGATTTTGCCGAAGCCACCCACGACTTGGACCCCGAAGAAACGCTGTTCATCATCTCGTCCAAAACGTTCACCACGCTGGAAACGATGACCAACGCCCACACGGCCCGGCAATGGTCGCTGGCGAAATTGAAGGACGAAAAGGCGGTAGCCAAACACTTCGTGGCCGTTTCCACCAACGCCAAAGAAGTGGCCAAGTTCGGCATCGACACGGCCAATATGTTCGAGTTTTGGGATTGGGTCGGCGGGCGCTACTCGTACGATTCGGCCATCGGCCTGTCGCTCATGATTGCCATTGGCCCGGACCGCTTCCACGAAATGCTGGCCGGCTTTCACGCCATGGACCAGCATTTCCGCACCGCGCCGCTGGAGAAAAACCTGCCCGTGCTGCTGGGGCTCATCGGCATTTGGTACAACAATTTTCTCGGCGCGCAATCGGTGGCGATTTTGCCGTACGACCACTATTTGGGCCGGTTGTCGGCATATCTCGAGCAGCTCGACATGGAGAGCGACGGCAAAAGCGTCGACCTGGATGGCAACCGTGTGAACTACCAAACCGGGCCCATCGTATGGGGCACGCCCGGCACCAATGGTCAGCATGCGTACTACCAGCTGATTCATCAGGGGACCAAACTCATTCCCTGCGACTTCATCGGCTTTGAGCAAACATTGAATCCGCTGGGCCGGCACCACGAGCTGCTAATGGCCAACTTTTTCGCCCAGACCGAAGCACTGGCCTTCGGCAAAACCCGCGAACAGGTGATTGCCGACGGCGTGCCTGACTACCAAGTGCCGCACCGGGTGTTCGAAGGGAACCATCCGACAAACACGATTGTGCTGAATAAACTGACCCCGGAGGCGCTGGGAAAAATCATCGCCCTGTACGAACACAAAATTTTCACGCAGGCAGCGGTGTGGCGCATCAACTCGTTTGATCAATGGGGTGTAGAATTAGGCAAGGTGTTGGCGATGCGGATTATTCCAGAACTGGAAGACAAAACCGCCCCGCTCAAGCACGACAGCTCCACGAATGCGCTGATTGGGCGTTACCGGCAATCCGGGAGTAAGTGATTTAAACCGCATAGACGCGAAGACGCAGAGTGAAGCATTTTTATAAGGAACACAGGAAGTTAGGAATTCAGGAAAGGACATTGGCAAAAAATTGAAGGCGTAACTTGGTAGTTGTTGCGGCATACTTGATTCAGAATTTCTATTTTCCATTCCTGCATTCTTGGCTTCTTTATAGTTTTTCTTTTTGTCCTCTCTGTGCCTCTGCGTCTCTGCGGTAAAACTAAACCATGATCGAACTTGCTCCTTCAATTCTCGCGGCCGATTTTACTCGCCTGGGCCAGCAAGTTTCCGACGCTTTGGCTTGCGGCGTGAAGCGGATTCATTGCGACATCATGGACGGGCAGTTCGTGCCCAACATTTCGATGGGGCCGTTGGTGGTGCAAGCGATTAAGCCGATTGTCGCCAAGATGGGTGCGATGATCGAAACGCACCTGATGATCGAGCAGCCGGATCGCTACATTGCCGATTTTGTGCAGGCCGGCGCGAATTTGGTAACCGTGCATGTAGAGACGTGTCCCCATTTGCACCGCACGCTGCAGCAAATTCGCGAATTGGGCGCACAGGTTGGCGTGGCGTTGAACCCGGCCACGCCGCTGGTAATGCTGGAAGAGATTTTGGGCGACGTCGATTTGGTATTGGTGATGACTGTCAATCCGGGCTTCGGCGGACAGGAGTTCATTCCCGAGAGCGTGGATAAAATTGCGCGGTTGAAAAAGATGCTGGCGGCGAGCAAATCGTCCGGCCGCAGCAGTTCGCAATCTCTTGACGTGCACATCGAAGTCGACGGCGGCATTCACACGGGCACGATTGCCGCGGCCGAGAAAGCCGGCGCAACATTGGCCGTGTGCGGCACCGCGGTCTTCAACCGCGAAGCCAGCGTGGCCGACAACATCGCAGCGCTACACAAAGCGGCGAGTTTGTAGTTTTTTTGCCGTTTTCTGCCGGCATTGCGTTGGGCTTTTCCACAAAAAATCGTTGCAATCGAGTGCAGACGGTTTACAATCGGGTGACTCTTTCGTGGGAGGCCTGAATGGTAGGAATGAATCTAACCGTGTTATTGCGCGCTGACTGCCGCTTGATGTTGGCGTTCGTATTAGCCTTAGCGTGGTCACCTAACGCCGGAGCCGATACTAATTGGATGGGCACCACTGGCAGTTGGTATACTGATGGAAATTGGGACAGTGGTGCGCCGAATTCGTCGGTCAACGCCAACATCAATAACGGGGGCACGGCGCAAATTGGCTCCAGCAGCGCGTTCGTTAGTTTTTTGAATTTAGGGCAGTCGTCGAGTCAAAGCGGTTTGGTTTCGCTCACTGGCGGTTCCCTAACTGCCGACGACGAACAAATTGGCGTGGCAGGGTCAGGCACGTTCACGCATTCGGCCGGAGCGAACAATTTCACTGCTTCGGGAACCTTGGTGTTGGGCGCGAACACCAATTCCACGGGCATCTACTATCTCTCCGGCACGGGCGCCATTAACCCCAATCTCTCTGGCGCGGCCTTTGAATATATCGGCGAGGGAGGCAGCGGCACGATGAATCAAAGCGGCGGATCCAATAGCGCCACGACCATCTACATGGCCTCGGGCAGCATCAACACCAGCGGCAACTATAATCTTTCCGGCGGCACGTTGAGCGCCGCCATACTCTACATTGGCTATCAGGGTACTGGCGTCTTTTCCCAAACGGGCGGCTCGTTCAACATTTCCAATACTCTTTCACTCCTCACCACCGGTTCGAGTTTGAGCATTGCGAATGCAGCGGACACCGCAGCAACGTTGAACAACAACGGCGTACTAACTTTGGCTGGCGCCACGGCCACTGCAACGGCCGGCGCGCTGAGCCTTTCCGGCAATTACCACCAAACCAACGAGCTAGACATTGGCCTGGGTGGCCCCAATGCCGGAACCGACTACGGCGCGCTAACCACCACCGCTTCGGCTTCGCTGAGCGGCACCCTGAAAGTTACGCTAACCAACAATTTTATTCCCTTCAACGGCGAGACATTTAACATCATCAGCGCCCAATCGCGAACAAACACTTTTTCACAAACCAGTTTACCAACATTTTCCGGCGGCCATTTCAATCTGAATTACACCTCAACTGGCGTTACGCTGACAGCCGTTGTTGTGCCGGAACCCAATACTCTGGTGCTATTGGGAATGGCACTTCCCTTTGCACTGCGGCGAATTCGTAACGGGCGTTTTAAAGCTGCTGCCACATAAAGCCGCGACCGTTGGTCGCGCAGCCCTGCCAGTCGACGTTAACTTACACTTCAGCGCGACCAACGGTCGCGGCATTATATCATCATTTCCAGCGCCGCGCCACTGCAACCAGCGTGCGTAGCATGCAGGCGCTGGCGCCGCCATCAGACCAGGGCTTGGGTTTTTCCAGAAATGCCGGTCCGGCGATGTCCAGGTGCGTCCACGGCACATCGTGCACGAATTGTTCTAAGAATTTCGCGGCGGTGATCGCCCCGCCCCAGCGGCCCTCGCCCACGTTTTTGATGTCGGCCACGTCGCTTTTGATTTGCTCGTCGTAAATTTCCGGCGTCATGGGCAACTGCCAAGCAGGTTCGCCGACACGACGGGCGGCATCGAGAACTGTATCGCACCACGGTTGATTGTTCGTCATCGCGCCGACAGTTTCGGTCCCCAGCGCAACCATGCAGGCGCCGGTGAGTGTGGCCAGATCGATGATTTTCGCCGGCTTTTCGTCCAAAGCCACGTTCAGCACATCGGCTAGCACCAGCCGGCCTTCTGCGTCGGTGTTGTGAACTTCGATGGTTTTGCCGCTGCGAGCCGTGAGCACGTCGCCCAATTTGAACGCCGCCGGGCCGGTCATGTTTTCGACCAAGCCCATCAGGCCAACGACGTTGATCGGCAACTTTAGCCGCGCGATGGCTTGCATCGCGCCCAACACCGTGGCAGCGCCGGCCATGTCGCACTTCATGGTTAGCATGCCATCGGTCGGCTTGAGTGACAATCCGCCGGAATCAAACGTAACGCCTTTGCCCACCAGCGCCAATTTCGGCGCATCGGGGCTTCCACCATGGTAACGCAAAATCACTAGTCGGGCCTCACGCGCCGAACCGCGGGCGACAGCCAGCAACGATCCGCAACGTTCTTTTTCCAGACGGGCTTGATCCCAAATTTCGCAAGCCAAATTATGGGCTTTGGCTACCTCACGTGCCTGCGTGGCGAAGGTTTCCGGGTAAATGTTGTCGGGAGGCTCGTTGACGAGGCGGCGGGTGAGATTCATGCTTTCGCCAATGGCAGTACCGGCGGCAAGTGTTTTTTCATCACTGCCGGCCCATAAAATTTCGCCGAACGGCTGCCGCTTTTTTTCGGCTCGATATAAATCTTGTCCTTGGCAGCCGACAATGGCGCCGGCGACGGCCGCTTCAGTCTGATCCGCCTTGGTGTCGCCCAGAAAGAAGGCCACGGTTTTGCGTTTCTTGCCGGCCAATTGTTTGGCGGCTGCGGCCGCAGCACGAAAAGAAACGCCGGGGTTGAATTTTTCACGCTCGCCCAAACCGACGACCAATAACTGGCCCGCTGCGATTCCCGGCGGAGCCAACAGGGGCGTCAGTTCAAATTTTTTGCCGGCAATTTCCTCGCGTTCAATGAGCTTGGAAAGCAGGCCGTCGGTGGCCTTGTCGGCTGCGGCCACGGCGGGCGGTGCTTTGCCGTCAGATGGTTTCTCGTTGGCGAAAATACCCAGCACGACGGCGTCGGCGGCCGTTTGGGCCAGCGGCGTTGAGCAAAGTATGATGTTCATGCCGGTGATTTTAGCGGATGGACCGCTGTTTCTGCAGGCCCCGGTGGATAAACTTGGAAAAGAAGCGATCAGCCGGCGATGGAATAACAGCTCATGGGTTACCGCAATTTACGTGAATGCATTCATGATTTGGCCGCCTCGCGCCAATTGGTGCGGGTGGACGAGGAAGTCGACGCCAATCTGGAAGCTGCGGAAATTCACCGCCGGGTGAATCAGGCGGGCGGCCCGGCCGTGCTATACACACAGGTGAAGGGGTGCACATTCCCAATGGTGTCGAATTTATTCGGCACTATCGAGCGGGCCCGATACATATTTCGCGATTCGCTGGATAGCGTGCGGCGGCTTGTCGAAATGAAAATTGATCCCCGCGCTGTGTTGCAAGAACCCTCGCAATGGTTGGGGGCGGCCCGAACGGCGCTCACGCTGTTGCCCAAACGTGTGAAGAGTGGCCCGGTATTGGAGCATGAAACCACGATCGACCGACTGCCGCAGCTTAAATGTTGGCCGGGCGATGGCGGCGCGTTCATCACGCTGCCGCTGGTTTATACCGAAGATGCCAACCGCCCCGGCTGGCGGCATTCGAACTTGGGCATGTATCGGGTGCAGCTTTCCGGCGGCCAATATCGGCTAAACGAAGAAGTTGGCTTGCACTACCAAATTCATCGCGGCATTGGCGTGCATCATGCAGTTTCTGTGCGGCGGGGAGAACCATTGAAAGTGACCATTTTTGTCGGCGGAGCGCCGGCCATGATGTTGGCCGCAGTGATGCCGCTGCCGGAAGGGTTGCCGGAAATTTCGTTTGCCGGCGCGCTGGGGCGGCGGCGGATTCCACTGATCGATCCGGATTCTACGCTGGCACGCTTACCGATTTACGCCGAAGCCGATTTCTGCATTTGCGGCTCGGTCGATCCCCACCGCACTTTGCCCGAGGGGCCGTTTGGCGATCACTTGGGTTATTACAGTCTGGCGCATGAATTTCCGGTGCTGCGTGTGCAGCGGGTGTATCATCGTACCGGCGCGATTTGGCCGTTCACCGTAGTCGGCCGACCGCCACAGGAAGATACCGTCTTCGGTCAGTTGATTCACGAAATCAGCGGGCCGATTATTCCGACAGTGATTGCCGGCGTGCGGGCCGTGCATGCAGTCGATGCAGCCGGCGTGCATCCGCTGCTATTGGCCATCGGCAGCGAGCGCTACACGCCTTACTCCGAGCCGGGCCGACCGCAAGAATTGCTCACGCAGGCAAATGCCATTTTGGGTCAGGGACAATTGTCGCTTGCCAAGTATTTGTTTATTGCAAACAGCAGCGATGATCCGCAATTGGATGTTCGCAACGTGACCGCGTTTTTTGCACACGTGCTGCGGCGAATCGATTGGCGGCGCGATTTGCATTTTCAAACTTGTACGACCATCGACACGTTGGATTACTCGGGCGGCCGGTTGAACGAGGGTTCCAAAGTCGTGATTGCGGCCGCGGGGCCGGTGCGGCGGGAGTTGCCGACGGAACTGCCAGCCGATTTGCGCTTGCCCCATGGATTCAGAAATCCGCGAGTTTGCTCGCCCGGCGTGTTGGCGATTGAGGGACCGAAATACGCGCCCGGCGGCGAAGTTGATAAAACCATCACGGCGTTTTGTGCAGGAATCGGGCTGAGTGAATCGATCAATCAGTTCCCGCTGATTGTGGCTGTCGACGACAGTGCGTTCACCGCGGCTTCGCTGGCCAACTTCCTGTGGGTCACATTTACGCGCAGCAATCCGGCGGTCGATATCGACGGGATCGGTTCGTTCACCGAAAACAAACATTGGGGTTGCACGGGGGCGCTGGTGATCGACGCCCGGCTCAAGCCGCATCATGCCCCGCCACTGGAACCCGATCCGGAAGTGGTCCGACGGGTCGACAAATTGTTTGCTGCCGGCGGTCTGCTGCATGGAATCGGCTGAGTGCGGCGGACGTGCTAAAATTACGAGCATGGCAACACAAACCTACATCTTGCTCGGGTGGCTGTTCGTCCTGGGGGCGATTATCGGCAGTTTTTTGAACGTGGTGATTTATCGGCTGCCGCGGGGCTTGAGTTTGCAGCGCCCCGGTTCGCACTGCCCAAAATGCGGCCACGCGATCCGCTGGTACGACAACGTGCCGGTTTTTGGCTGGCTGTGGTTGCGGGGCCATTGCCGCGATTGCGGGGCGACCATTTCGGCGCGCTATCCACTGGTGGAATTGACGGTCGGCCTGATGTTTTTGGCGCTGGGCTGGATCGATTGGGCCGGGCCGCAGCAACGGGCGCTTGAAGCGGATGAGGTCGCGGCGGTTCAAGCCGCTGTCCAAGCCGCGCCGCATATCGCTCCAACAGACCTTTCGCACGGCAAGCTGGCAGCACTTCCGTATGCTGCGAGATTTACGTATCATCTGCTGCTGTTGTGCGTGCTGTTCTGCGCGGCGTTGATCGACATCGACGGTCAGCTGCTGCCGCGACGGTTGATCACGTGGCCCGCCGGCGTCGGAATTTTATTGGCGATGTTTTGGCCGACGGTGCAAGCGTTTCCACTGTGGCATTCCCTGCCGGCGGCTCCGGAGTGGATTAGCTTTCGGGCTTTAGCAACATCGTTCGTCGGCATGCTAATGGCGGTAATCATGCGGTTGGCGGTTCTGGATCACATGGGTTTGAAGCGGCCGCGCGAAATGGGTTTGTTAAACAGCACCTTGGCGCTGTATGCCGTGGGCGCGTTTTTGGGCTGGCAGGCGGTGTTGGTGATTGGCGGGTTGGCGAATACCTGGTCGTTGGCTAAACCATCAGCGCCCACAAAAAATGTGCTTGCGCGAATTCAGCCCACGGCCGTGGTGTATTTCGGCGCGCTGGTCTGGTGCCTGGTGGAAGGGCCACTGGCTGCGTGGGTGCATTCGTGGTAGCGCCATCGTTTGCGAAAACTACGGCTGCTGGGGCGGCGTGGATGACGTGATTTTTTCCCAGATGCCGATAACGGCGGGCGGATATGTATGCACATTCCACTGGTGGGCTTGGGGGAGCGTGGCGAAATCGAACCGTGTATCGGCTTCCAAACAGAAGATGCTTAGGGGCAAAGCGCGTTCGATCAGGCCATTCACCAACGCGAGCATTTCGTCGGTGTGCTGAATGTAGAAATCGTACGGCGGCGAACAAAACACAAGCCAGGGTGTGGCGGGCAACTGGGGCCAGCGCTGGGGCCACAGCAGCGTGTTGGCCGGCAGAATCGTACATTGCGCTTCCACGCCCAATGCCGCTGCATTTTGCCGGAGAATATCGGCCGTGGGAAAATGCCGCTCGACCAGCGTAGCGCCAGCGGCGCCGCGGCTGATGGCCTCCAACCCCAACGCGCCGGTTCCGGCAAACAGATCGACCGCGTGTTTGCCCTTCACGGCATCGGCTAGCAGGTTGAACAGGCCCTCGCGGGCCCGATCTTTCATGGGTCGGGTGCGAGGATCGCCGGTGTAAATGAGTTTCCGTCCGCGCAGCGAACCGCCAATAATCCGGGGGGGCGAATCGGATTTCGACTGCGGCGTTTGAGATTTTGGCGGTTGGGTGGGCACGCAATTCTTCTCCCGGCGTTCGGCGGCAATTATGTTATGGTACGCTATACCGCAGGGATTGCCCATCGTTGCGTTACAACTAGAGACGTGCTTGTTGCGTACTAGATAAGGGCTGCGGGTTAGAATAAGTTCATGCCCAATCATATTTCCGAAGTTCGAGCACCGCTGAGAACCGTCACTATGAAACGCTGGGGAACGCTGGTCCTTGCCGGTTTAGTGTGGTGCGGAACCCAGTTGCCGCTAATGGCGGCAGACACAGTCGCTGCTAAAAGCGATGGCAAGCAATCCAGTGCGGCCGATGCCAGCGGAAAGCCGACGAACGCGGACGCGGGGACGGAATATCGCCAATTGTTGGACCAGTGGCGGGCGGCGCTGGCCGTTGTGGCCAATGTGCAAGCGCAACTTCGGGTGGCCGGGCCGCAGAAACCAGATGCTCTTGCAATACAGTATGCCACGGTGGTGGCTCAAGCCGATGCTTTGGTGCCGCCTTTGCAAGCCGCCGCGGAAAAGGCCTATGCCGCGGACGACAAAAATCCAGAGTTGGGTTTGCTGTTGTACAACATGGCGGTGAATAATTTGCGAATCGACAATTACGAGGAAGCCTGGCAACTGGCGAAGCTGCTGATCGATCATCACTATTCGGACCAAAGCATTTATCGCGTGGCGGCGACCACGGCCTTTGCCACGATGCGATTGGACGAGGCAAAAAAATATCTGGAAGCGCTGGGGGGCGGCAATATTCCGAACGAGGGCGATTTGAAAGCGCTGGAGGCCGAAATCGAGCATTATCGCCCCATGTGGCTGCGAGAACAAAAACTGCGCCAAGCGGAAACCAAAGCCGATGACTTGCCCCGAGTAAAATTGCATACTACGAAGGGGGACATCGTCTTGGAATTGTTCGAGAGCGAAGCGCCCAACACCGTGGCCAACTTCATCAGCCTGGTCGAGAAGGGACTGTACGACGGGACGCAATTCCATCGCGTGCTGCCGGGCTTTATGGCCCAAGGGGGTGATCCGCTCAGCAAGGACGCCGAAAAAAATATGGGGCGCATCGGGACCGGCGGCCCGGGTTACACCATTGCTGACGAATGCAAATTGCCCAACCACCGCGAGCATTTTGCCGGCACGCTCAGCATGGCGCACACGGCGGCGCCTGACTCCGGTGGCTCGCAATTCTTCATCACGTTTGCTCCCACGCCGCAACTGGACGGGTTACATACCGTGTTTGGGCGAGTGCTCGAAGGAACGGATGTGCTGACGCGGCTCCAGCGAATCAATCCCGACTGGGAAAGGGACCATCCGTCCAGTGTGCCGGTTGACAAAATTCTCAAAGCCGAAGTGCTGCGCAAGCGCAATCATCCGTACGAACCGAAAACGATCGAGCAAAAATGATATTTTGATCGTTTGATTCGCAGCGTTAAACTACATAGGCGGTGATCATGGATGCGGTTCCACTGGCGATTGGCTGCTTGCCGCTATCGGCCTATTTATTTTTCGTGGGGATGGTCAATTTGCGCCGGCGGCCAACGGTGGTTGCAGGGCACGCCGATGTCGCAGGATTGGCGTTCGCAGTGTGTGGCCTGGTGATCGTGGGGCCGATGAATTTGTTTTTGCCCGCTTCGGCCGCAGTGCGCTTTGGTCCGTTCGCATGGTGCCTGCTGTTGGGTTTTTACATTCTTTGCGTGCTGCTGTACGCAATGTTAGCTCGACCCCGCTTAGTGATTTTCAATATTACGCCGCAGCAACTGCGACCGGTGCTGGAAACGGCGGCGCGGCGACTGGATAGCGACACCAAACTGGCGGGCGATGCCCTGCAATTGCCGCAAATGCAAATGCAGTTTTATCTTGATGTCGTGGCGACGATGCGAAATGTTTCGATCGTGGCCATCGGCAACCGTCAAAGCTACGCAGGCTGGAAACGCTTGCAGTACGAATTGGCGTCGGATTTGGCTGCTATCCAGACCACGAGCAATCCTCGCGGTTTTACGTTTTTAGCTTGCAGCCTGGCGCTGTTCGGTTGGCCTCTAGCGCTGCTGTTGCATACCACGCCGCCGGAAGTGGCCCAACAACTGCGAGATATTCTGCGGATGTAAGCGCTTCAGCCATCAAGTAAAAATGGAAGCAATTGGCTGGGATACAGTTCACAATTCCACGATGAACAGGGCCACGGTCTGATAGCATGTCCTGTTCTGCGCCTGGGGATAGCAAATTTGCCATGAACTTATCCGTGGTCTGCGCGACGTAAAGATAGAAAGCTACCGTGGTCGAAGAGGGAACTTCCAGATGGATGATGGCCGGATGGCGCAAGTTGAGGCCGTTTATCGCAGCCACGCTCCCGCATTGTTGCGTTATTTGCAACGAAACTTTGCCTCCTGCGCCTGTGCCGAAGACTTGCTTCAGGAAACCTTTCTGCGCTGGCTGAGCCGGAGCGAAGCCGAACAGACCACCGCTTCGCCGCGGGCATTTTTGTTCGGCATTGCGCGGCATGTGGGCCTGACGGCGGCGCGGCGGTCTCGGCGGAAAACGACAGAAGCCATTGGCGAAGTGGCCGCCCGGCCGCAGACAGAAACCGATGCCGATTTGCAACGCATGCAGACGGCCATCGCCACGCTTCCCCAGCAAATTCGCGAGACGTTGGAGCTGCGCCTGCGTGATGAACTGTCGTACGAAGAAATCGCCGCCGCGCTGGAAATACCCGTTGGCACCGTCCGTTCCCGGCTGCACAACGCCCTGCAACTGCTGCGCGCTGCAATGACCTAGTTGTGCGAAAACGGACAGGTGATGACAAAGCATTAACCTTGCGAGACGACATCATGGAACTGCAAAAATTTGAACCGCTGTTGTTGGATTATGCCCTGGGCGTCACGACGTCGGAAGTTTCGGCGTTGATCGAGGCCTACCAGGACAAAGACGCGGATGTGCGCACCCAACTGGAACAATGGCGGGGCGTGGCCCAATTGGCGCGCCGGGTGATTCCAACGGAAGAGGCCGTAACCGTGCCGATTTTTCCCCGGCAATTGTTGCAAACTGCTGGGCGAACCATGTGGTGGCGGCGGGCCGCAGTGTGGGGCGCGGCTTTGGCGGCGTGTTTGGCTGTGGGCTTTTTTGCGGGGAGTGTAAGCCAGCGTCATTCTGAGGCGTTAGCTCGCAGCAGCCTGTCAGCAGGAAGCCTTGTGGCATCGGCGCCGGCCGTCGAGCATTTGCCTGTCGCTGCCGTAGAAAATTTCGGCTCGCCGTCGTGGTGGCAGGCTATGGCTCAGCGGAGCGCGGATCGGACAATTCGATCGCCTTCATATTCGATCAAAAATCTGCCGGTTCTATTCCATCAACTTGGAGGATGATGATGATGCGATATCTTTTCCGGACCTGCTGCTTGCTGGCGGCGGTTTTCATCGGCGGCTGTGTGGCCCAACGAGTGGTCTGGTCGCCGGATGGTAAACTCGCCGCAATTTTAGGCGACGACGGGCTGCATGTGTGCGATGTTTCCGGAAAGCTATCGCCGCTGCTGGTGCCCGATGCAAAATACGCGGCTTGGATGCCCGATTCTCAGCGGTTGATCGTCGATAGCAAGCATGGCTTCCAAACTTGGCAAGAAGCCAGCAGGGCCTTTCCCGAAGATGCCGCGGTGGCTAGCAAAAACGCCGAAGCAGTGCGCACCGAGTTATTGACGGCCAGCCATGGATGGTCGGCATTCATCGACGATGTAACGATAAAACTATCGTTGACCAATATCCAATTGACGATGGCACTGATGAACTTGCGCGACAATTCGGATCCCAAGGCCGTTGCAACATTGGCTGCTAAGCTGAACCACGAAGGCCAAAAAGCATTCGCTGAGCAAACAATCATAGAAGACGTAGTTCAGATTTACACCATCGACGGTGACAGTGCCGTCGCCGGGGCTGAAATTGATCGTCGCCAAAGCGCCGGGGTAGGCGTCAAGAATTTGCGCGTTTCGCCAACCGGTGATGCGGTGCTGATTTCCTGGAGCGAACAGGGTTCGACTGAAAACGAACAAGAGCCGCTAAAACTGTTGCTGGTGCCCACGGACGGCTCGAGAAAAAGTTACGAAGTAGGTCAGGGCGCGGAATATCCCGATTGGTCGCCGGACGGAAAATATGTGATTTACATCACGCCGGCCGATTCGAAAAAACACCTCATGCAGATCATGGTCGGAATCTTGTCGCGACAGCAAGTTGTGGACGAGAATGGGCATTTTTTAGACGCCGGGCACTTGCCGGATCGCGAAGATTTGGCGGGCTTTATCTACAACGAGCTGTCGCGAGTTCGGGTGGCTAAAGACGGGCGCATTTTCTTTGACACCATGGAAATTTCCTTGCCGGCGGCGGCGAAGGATTTTGATACAGAGCCGATGATTTTTTGCTTCGAGCCGGGCAAGCAATCGACGTTGACGCGTGTCGTACCACGCAGCGCGGTACAAACCATCGGCAACGATGCGCAATATTTTGAATTGAGTCCCGATGCCCGATATATTTCGATTCCCTTCGATGATGGGCGCGTTTCGGTGCTCGACATCGCCACCGGTGAAGCACAACTTGTGCAACTGGGGGTAGCTTCGCCGGGCAATAATCAGTGGCATCTCGAAAGTATCCCAGCCTGGCGGACGGCGACGGAATTAACCTTTATGCGGCCGGTTGATTCGACGAGCCGCGAAGTCGTGCGATATTCGGTTCCTGATAAAAAAGCTACCGTGATCAGCACCGACTGGCCCGCCAGCTTGGGCGACTGGCTTACAGGAAAACAGCCCTCGTCAGCGACAAATGATTCGACTGCCCCATCGAGCAGAACTGTTCCGGTGCCTTCGACAGAAAAATGATGCTTTTTTTCTACAGACGGCGCTGATGAGATTGTTGTAAAATAGTCGTATGGGACACATTTTCGCTGACATCCAATTAAGCAATCCTCGGCAGCCGCAGTTGAAGCCGGTGCAGGCAAAGGCATTGGCCGATACAGGCGCGTTGATGCTGTGCATCCCTCGGCATGTGGCGGTGCAACTGTCGCTGGATACGGAGTCTGAACGAGAAGTTGGTTTTGCCGACGGTCGCAAAGAAAAAGTGCCGTATGTTGGCCCGGTACGGGTGGCGTTTGAAAATCGCACTTGTTTTGTCGGGGCGCTGGTCCTCGGCGATGAAGTCTTGCTTGGCGCCGTCCCAATGGAAGATATGGATTTGGTTGTCTCACCCAGCCGGCAAGCGATTACCGTAAATCCAGATAGTCCGAATATTCCGCACGCGCGGGTTAAGCCTCTAAATAAGAAATGGGTATGAGTCCGACAATTTTGCGGTATGGCGCGTACCGCTTATACTTTTTTTCTCGTGAAGAGCGGCGAATCCATGTGCACGTTCAGCATCCCGATGGAGAAGCTAAATTTTGGTTGGAGCCGCGCATCGAATTGGCCTAAAATTTTGGGCTGACCGCACGACAACAAAAAGCCGCCTTGAAATTGATCAAGGAACACAAACATGAAATCCAAAAAGCTTGGAAAAAACATTTCGGCGGTTGAAGTCACCAATGTTTCCAAGCATGGATTCTGGCTACTGCTGCAAGAAAAAGAACATTTTGTTGCGTTTGATCAATTTCCCTGGTTCCGTGACGTTTCGATCGGGCAACTAACCAACGTGCAACTTCCCAGTCTGCACCATCTTTATTGGCCGGAACTCGACATCGATTTGGCCGTAGAATCGCTCAGCAATCCAGAAAAATTTCCGCTGGTGAGTGGACAAAGTAACAAGCGGCGAAGCAAATAGTAACTGAATAGATATTTGCAGTTCAATCTTTCCGAATCTCAAAGGGCGACATCATACTGATGCAACCAGGACAGTGCGATCTCAATGAGTTTGAGCTAGCCATCTTGCTGCATCTTTGCGAGAAGCATTGCTCGCTTCGTCCATTTATTGACCACCTTCGGGTCCTTAGCCGCGAGTTCACCGGTGTTGGGAGCTATACAAAGTTGCGGAGTCTTCACTCTGGTATGGAATTGGGCGAGCAGAAGATGATGTTAGATACATCTATTTACCTGCCCAGCGTACCGAGCGGGTTAGGGGCAATGCTATTTTGTAAAAATGGGGTCCCCAACATACTCGAGATTTATACGTATGGGGACGAACATTGGGATGGCATTTTTGATGGATTTCAAATCGTTTGCAAAAATTGAGTAGCACATCGGATTATCCCTGTGGTATTTTTTGTATCCGTTTCTTTTGTTGTTTCTCCTCTCGCATTTGCCGTTGCACTTCTGGCGGCAGCAGGGTGAAGCGGATGCGGAAGGCGCGGTGGCCGGCGGCTAGTTGTTGCGGATACAGCTGCTCAATTTCGTGCCGCAGGGCGGCGGCGGAATCGAAGCCGTCCAAGCGGGCATCTTCATCGGTCAGCACCGCTAAAGCGACTTCATCGACCGCCGCAATTTGGACGTAGCCGGCCCCGGGAATGTAGCTGCGTTGGCCGGGCTTCATTTTGCGCCACTTCCACAAGCGGACGGTTTGCGTTTTCCGTCCTTGGCGAATGGCGTCCAGAAATTTTTTTTTGAAGAGCAGCACGACCGTCCGTTGAAATGTGAAATGCCGTGGAGCGAAGACTTACTAATAATCGTCCCCTTCGTCGTACAACTCGCTGAAGTCGTCGTCTTCGTCCGGAAGATGCGCAGCCCGACAAGTATCTTCCAGCGAAATGGTGTCGACGGCCGCCACCATCACATTGCCCTGCCGGAAGGGTGTTGCCGAAAGCATCTCCGCCGCCATTTCGTCTCCGTACATCACGCGGAGAATGACCGAGCCGACAGTCAGCAGGTCGCCGGACATTAGCGGCGCCGTTTCGACACGGCGACCGCCTACGGAGGTGCCGTTGAGCGAACTCAAGTCACGGACCATCATCTGGCCATGATCGACGAACAATTCGCAATGCAGGCGACTCACCAGAGCATGCACTAACTTCAGCTTGGCTTCGCGCCCCCGGCCAATGGTGACGGGTAAAGTTACGTCGTATTCGTTGGGCTGGGTCTCAGGCTGGAGCACCACAAGTTTTGCTTGCATGGGCACCCTCGTGCGACGACTGCCGTGATAGCAACGGCTTGGTACGGTTTGCAGGGGAGTTGAGAACCCTTGATTCGATGGGCGGGTCTCTTCGATCCGCTCTGGAAGTCTACTATATGGTGCGGATTTGCCTGCTGCAACGTTGTGAGGAACGGGGATCTGGATTGAGGAGAAGGGGCGAGAGAGTGGATTGGAATGCCGACGGGGCTTTGTCATTTCCGGCTGCTGGGGGCTTGACGGAAATGCCCTTGCCGCCCTAATTTAACAGCGCGTGCCGATTGCCCTTGCCACGACTCCGGCGGGACCTATAATCCCGTGGTTTTGTGCCATTCGGCACATGCTAGCTGGGGGCGCCAGAGTCATTTCGCAGCGCAATTCCCAAAACGGCAAATGCGGGCGTAGCTCAGTTGGTAGAGCACCACGTTGCCAACGTGGTTGTCGTGAGTTCGAATCTCATCGCCCGCTCTTTATTTTTTATTTAACCGAAACAGCTCGGAAGTTGAACCTCGAAACCGCACACCCACACACATTATCATGGCGGATACCGAAACCCCCGACGCACCAGACGCCGAAGCTGCGGAGCGCCCGCGGCTGAATTTGGAAGTAAAAATCGACGCGCCCAGCGCGTGCCAGCGTCACGTGACGGTGAAAATTCCGCACGAAGATGTGGAGCGTTATTTCGACGAAGCCTTTGGCGAATTGATGCCGGAGGCGCAAGTGCCTGGTTTCCGCGCCGGGCGCGCTCCACGGAAATTGGTGGAGCACCGCTTCCGCAAGGAAGTGAAAGACCAGGTGAAAAGCAATTTGCTGCTGGACAGCATGTCGCAACTAAGCGACGAGCAAAAACTGGCCGCCATTAGCGAGCCGGACGTTGATCTATCGGCCGTCGAAGTTCCCGATGAAGGGCCGATGACTTTTGAATTCAACATTGAAGTGCGGCCCGATTTCGACCTGCCGCAATGGAAAGGCTTGAGCCTTGAACGGCCCACGCGAGATTTCACCGACAAAGATGTCGACGCCCAAATGCAACGCATGCTGACCCAGCGCGGCCGGCTGATTCCGCATAGCGGCGCCGCCCAGCCGGGCGATTATGTGGTGGTGAACATCACGTTCCAAGACGGCGACAACGTGATTTCGAAGACGGAAGAGCAAACGCTGTGCATCCGGCCGACGCTCAGTTTCCGCGACGGAAAAGTCGAAAAGTTCGACAAACTGATGACCGGCGCCAAGGCGGGCGAAACCAAAACCGGAAAAGTGAAGCTTTCCGACAACGTGCAGAACGAGGCGCTGCGCGGCAAGACCATTGCCGCCGCCTTTGAAGTTTTGGAAGTGAAAAAGCTGGAACTGCCCGAGCTTACCCCCGCCTTCCTGGAAGAGCTGGGCAATTTCAAATCGGAAGATGATTTGCGCACCGCCTTGCGCGACGAATTGCAGCGGCAGTTGGAATACCACCAACAGCAACGGGCTCGGCAGCAAATTACCCAGGCCTTGGTAGCCAGCGCCAATTGGGAACTGCCGCCGGAGTTGCTCAAACGGCAAGGACGGCGCGAGCTGGAACGGGCCGTGTTGGAGCTGCGCCGCAGCGGATTTAACGACGATCAAATTCGGGCTCACGAAAACGAGCTGCGTCAAAACAGCATGGTTTCCACCGCGCGGGCCTTGAAGGAGCACTTCATTTTGGAGCGGATTGCGGAAGAGGAAAAAATCGAGGACCAGCCGCAAGATTACGAGAGCGAAATCCGGTTGATTGCCGCCCAAAGCGGCGAAAGCGTCCGCCGGGTGCGGGCGCAACTGGAAAAGCGCGGCCTGATGGATATTCTGCGCAACCAAATTATCGAGCGTAAAACCATCGATTTGGTTTTGAAGCACGCTAAATTCAAGGATGTGCCGTTTAAGCCGGAATCGTTGGAAACGGAAGCCGTCGATGAAGCGGCCGGCGGCGAGGAAACCGAGGAAGCTATTCCCGAAGCCAAACAGGCAGGCGAGGCGGAGCCTCTACACGAACCGAAGGAGCGTGTATAGAATTCCCCCGGACCAGCGTTCCGCGGCCCAAAATGCGGCCTGCGTGACGTACAGTAACAGGTGGGAGTGCGGTTCGCAGACGTAGTTTTGCCAGCAAGGATGAACGCATGGAATCTAGCCCGATTGTTCCCGATCAATTTCTTTCCGCAGTCAGCCCGAAGCTCAACTACCGCGATTATCAGCGGCAGCGAATGCTTACGCTGGGCGATTTGCTGTTGGAAAACCGCATCATTCTGCTGCAGGGAGAAATTTTCGACGGCAACGCCAGCGAAGTGGTAATGAAGCTGTTGTATTTGCAGAGCGAAAATCGCCGCAAAGACATCCACTTTTACATCAATTCGCCCGGTGGCAGCGTCACCGCCACCATGGCTGTGTACGACACCATGCAAATTCTGTCCTGCCCCGTGGCCACTTATTGCGTGGGCCTGGCCGCCAGTGGTGGAGCTGTGTTGCTGGCCGGCGGCAGCAAAGGGAAGCGCTACGCCTTGGCGCACGCCAAAGTGATGATCCACCAACCTTACGGCCAAGTCGGCGGACAAGTTTCGGACATCGAAATTCAGGCCGACGAAATCCTCAAAACTCGCGAGGCGCTCAATCACATTTTGGCCCATCATACCGGCCAGCCGATCGAGCGCATCGCCAAAGATACCGACCGCGACCGTTACCTCACCGCCCCGGAAGCCAAAGAATACGGCCTGGTGGACGAAGTGTTGACCAAACCGCCCGCGCTAACCGACGAGGAGGATGCGAAATGACTTTGATTCCCTTCGTCATCGAAAAAACGGGCCGCGAAGAGCGGGCGATGGATATTTACAGTCGTCTGCTGAAAGACCGTATTATTTTCCTGGGCACGGCCATCAATGACGAGATCGGCAACGTCGTTGTGGCCCAATTGTTGTTTTTGCAATCGGAAGATCCCAAGGCCGACATTCACTTGTACATCAATTCGCCTGGCGGCAGCGTGTCGGCAGGTTTGGCCATTTATGACACGATGCAGTTTGTCACGTGCGACGTGGCCACGTATTGCATAGGGCAAGCCGCCTCGATGGGCGCCGTGTTGCTTACGGCAGGCGCCAAAGGGAAGCGTCGCGCATTGCCGAATGCCCGCGTGATGATTCACCAGCCGTTGGCCGGGGCCGAAGGGACGGCGGAAGACATCATGATTCACGCCAAGGAATTCAAAAACGTGAAAAAGCGGCTCAACGCCA
>DATJYL010000034.1 GCA_035499655.1 Pirellulales bacterium | reverse complement strand
TCGTCACTCTCGGGGGGCGCGACATCTATTTGGGCCACTACAATACAGCGGCAAGTCGGCGAGAATACAACCGACTAATCGCGGAATGGACCGTTCACCACGGCACTCTGCCCAACAAGCAATCGAGCGACCTCACAATTTCCGAGTTGCTGGCGTCGTTTCTGCGCTATGCCAAGGCCTATCATAGCGGAGCTGAACTCGAAAACTTCGCGTACGCCATGCGTCCACTGAAAGCGCTCTACGGACCGACCCGCGTGGCCGACTTTGGACCGCTAGCCCTCAAAACTGTCCGGCAAAAAATGATCGAAGCAGACCTGGCGCGCAAAACCATCAACGGACGTGTGAACCGTATTCGCCATATCGTGAAGTGGGGGGTAGAGAACGAGCTGGTGCCACCCAGCGTGTTGCATGGCTTACAGGCTGTGGCGGGCCTTCGCTTCGGCCGCACAGAAGCACGGGAAGCGGAGCCCGTGAAGCCAGTCCCCGATGCATTCGTCGAAGCGGTGCTGCCTTATGTCTCACCCCAAGTGGCGGCCATGATTGAGCTGCAGCGCATCACCGGGATGCGCAGCGGCGAGGTGACCATCATACGTGGCGCCGACATCAATATGACCGGCCGCGTTTGGGTCTACACAGTCCCCACTCACAAAACCGCCTGGCGTGGGCACGAGCGGAAAGTGTACTTCGGCCCCAAGGCGCAACAGATCCTTAAACCGTTTCTAAAAGCCGACCTGGAAGCCTATCTGTTCAGTCCGGCCGATTCGCTGTTGCGGATCTACGGGGCCCGCCATGCGGCGCGGAGAACACCCCTTTCGTATGGTAATCGTCCAGGGACCAATCGCAAGAAGTCGCCCAAAAAACGAGCGGGCCCGGTTTATGACACTCACAGTTATCGGCGCGCCGTGACCTACGGTATCATGGCCGCCAACAAAGCTCGGCTTGCTGCAGCCATGGAAGCAGGCATCGAAGCCGATAAGGTTGCATTCGTTCCGCACTGGCACCCGCATCAGTTACGGCATAACGCGGCCACAAATTTGCGCCGGGAGCATGGCATCGAAGTGGCTCGGATCATCCTGGGACATCGCTCGCCAGCGATTACGGAAGTGTACGCAGAAGTCGACCACACCAGGGCCATCGATGTCATGGCACGAATCGGGTGATTCGTTAGTATCATTTTCATTGCCGGTTGGTGGGATCACAAACGCCCTTTCGCACGACATACCTTGCTGCTGCGTCACCGCAGAAGGTGCAGGGGTACCAACGCGTCGTCACGCTCGGATTCACCTCGGAATGAAGAGCGGTCATTAGCTAATTCGGAAGGCGGCAAACGTGCCCGAGTGCATCGCCAGGATGGTTACTTCTTTTTGGGTCTGCCTCGCGTGCGAAGTGGTGGATGGGGCAGTTTGTTTCGATCGGCATATCTATCCGCGGCCGCTCTAATCCCATTTACGGTTGTGATTCGCTGCCCCGGAAACTGCCCTGCAATTTGCCTAATGATCTTCGTATACTTCACTCGGTTGCAACACATGTCGTAGATCACTTTGTCGCGTGGATCGAACGGGTTTTGAGCGCCGTCGGGTTGTGCCTCGCCTCCGGCCTGGGAGAGCTTATCAGCTATCTCCTGAAGACGTGGTGCGATTGTCAGGGCATCTTCCAATTTGACGTACGCCGTGACAGGGATGCGACATTCAGGACCTAACGCCTTACGCACACGCTCGGCGAAGTCCTGCCAAAAGCTGGCTTCTTGTTCCCCCAGCCTCCGTGCTTCATCGAGAATTGCGTCCAGTTGCCGATGCGTCGGACGCCGATAGGCCTTGAAGTAGTGCGCGGCGGCCGGGTACTCGCCTGGATGTTGGGCAACGGCATCTTTTGGCAGTGACGTGTCCCAAAGGTGCTTTGTTTTATTCAGCGTTCCGATGCAGATTTCCTTTTCGACATGGCCCACGACATTGATGAGGTTACTGAGTCCGCCGGGGATCATCTCCGGATTCTCGGTGACCACTCGTTTTACACGTACATCGGCGCCAAGGTAAAACCGATCCATGCTTAACAGGAACTCCAGCTCGTCGTGCGGAATGCTTTTCTTGAGTACTGGCACGAAGTTTTGCCAGATTTCGTCTGCGCGACGATCGCGCGTGGCCTGAACAAGTTGATCGAGGGTCTCAAGCTTCAGGGCGTGCACAGTGGCTCGGCACGCTTCCAAACGGATCGCATCCTCAGCCCGCATGCCGTTAAGGAAATCAGCCTTGGCATAGGAACATTTGACAGGATCCTTACCCTCTGTGAATAAATCGGCTAGGAAAAGCTTGCGTTGTTGGTCGCTGAATTCTCCCGATGCATCTTGCTTTCTTGAATCGATTTCGGGGCTCGGCAAATCTTTGTGCTCTTCTACCGTCAGCCCTCTTACGTCGCCACCGGCTTGGCCAAGAGTCGTTCCCGTTCGTTTCTTCCAGCGGATCCACTCGCAGGGATCCATTTTCAAGGCGATAGCTTCGTCTGCAAACTCATCGATTGGCCACGGGGATCCAGTGCAGCGTGTGTCATAGACTCTCCCCAGTTCCTCGTACAGCCAGCGGCTACCCTTAAACGTCATTGGGGGGAGCCCTGTTTGCACAAGGAAATCCCGGTGTTGCTGAAGGAATTCCCTGAATTGCCCGAGTTCAGCGGCTAACTCGTCCAGTGAGTAGAAGGGTGTTTTGTCGTCGAGCAGATACACGAGCATCTTTACGCGTCCAGCCAGCTCAGGTAAATCCGCCTTGTGCAGCAACTGAAATGCGGCGTCGGCAGGAAGTGCCTCCAACGCTGCCGCCAGCAGCGAAAACGGGAACGTCTGCATTGCCGGAAGGAACAGATTGGGGTCAAGGATCGTGCGCGGCGCAAACGTCCCGACGAGGCGCTCGAGGCAACGAAAGATATCAGGGACGCGATCTTGAAGTCGAAACCGACGAGACAAGTCATCGGCGTACTTTAAAAGTACTGCCGTACAGGTGTCATGCCAGCCAATTTTTGTTGGTTTTTTGCTCATCGCTCGACATGCAGGAGTCCGTCTTCAAATAGTCAGGGGCCGGACACCCAAGCCAATTACTGAGCTAACCAGTGACTCGGGCCAGGCCGCATTGCAAGATAGTTGTCGCGCCGCACCGCCGCAAGCACCCGGCGTCTGCGCTGAATCGTTGCGACCGTTGCAGAGGCGCCCCGTGATTGACGAGTCAGGACTGGACGCCGTTCTGGTGGGCATCTTCCATTGGTTTGTGCACATCACGGACCTCTGCAGCCGACCTATCGGCCACCGCACGGCGCCAACCGTGGCCGCAGGGATGGAACTTGGCCAGGGTCTCGTTCGGTCGCCGGCGTGCCAAGAAGAGCTCGCAGTTCGCTCGGCGAGCCGTCGACGGAGGGTGAGGTTTTCCTTGGCTCTTCCCCGACGCAGATTCTGGTACATCCCCGCAAACGTTAATTCGATAGGGAGCTGCCCGCCGCCGATCTCTGGGCCCGAACACGGGTGGGACGAGCAACGAATTGGCTAAGAGTATTTACTGAACTATTCAACGTTTTTAGTTACAGGAAAGTAACCGGTGGCTTGCTGATGGCAGGGGACGAGGAAAGCGCGCTTCTCTGGAAGGAGAGTATTCACATCGCCAGCACTTAGGCGCGGACTTGGAGGGACCCTTGGCACGGCCAACGCAGGCTTACAACTTGGCGGGTGCCGGCGCCCATGCCGGCCGCGGCGGTGACCCACCTGAAATGAAGACCGGGTGCTCCTGGGCCGTCCCACGGGATAACGTCCTGAATTGTGCGCACAAATTGAAAAGGCAGTCCTGGAACTGGTAGAAGTTTGTTGTCAAACCAACCCTACCAGCACGAAAGGACTGCCAGATGGAGATTGTAACACAATCCGGAAGTGAGGAGAACTTTGCAGGCGTGATTCGGATCGAGGAAGGGAAGATTCGCTCGCACGTGGATCAGGTCGTTCGGGAGACGGTCGAGCAGACGCTCAACGGCCTTCCTCATGGATGCGCATCTTGACGGACGCTTCCTCCCACGGGGCGGCCTGGGAGCGGCTTTTCTTTAACTGTTATGAACAGGCGGCAAAGCGTTTCGCCAGGGCATGGGAGCGCGGTGTTCAATTACGGCGGGAGCGTTTCCTGATCGCCGGGGCTAAATGAATGAGAGAACCGCAAGCGGAGGAATTTCGATCAGGAAGCAGGAGCACGCTCAGCGTGGATCTTGCGCGTGCCACACCCGACGGAGTGAATGGCACGGGGGTTGCCCAATTCTCCTTGACAGGACAACACGTGACAACTGCTGGGCCCGTCGACGACAGTGAACTGTAAAACTATTTCTCTTCTTCAAGCCGTTTGATCGTGGCGTTAATTTCTTCGAGCTGCTTGTTGGTTTCTGTCAGCGCTCTGGTTTCCGCATCCGCATCTTGACCGCGAGCGATGTTTTGATCGCGATTGGCGCGAATGCGTTCGATTTGAATTTCGTAATCGAGCTTCATTTTCTGATACTCGCGCAAATCGTCTTCGCGCTTTTGCCGCGCAGCTTGCTCGCGATCCAATTTGGAGATGTTTTGGGCAGATTCAAGTTCCTGGCGGTGAAGCTCGTCCGCCTTCTCTTCGTTGAGTTTGGCGACCCGACTGGCATTGACGGCCAATACATACCAGGTCGGAGCGATCATCAAGGCTAGAACCGCGACAACCACCACTGTCAACAAAAGGGCGTTTTGCTTCAGCCAAGCAGAGATCGGCACCGTTCTGACAGGAAAGGCCAGCCCCGGCAGGCGGGCTGCTGGGAGCCACGCCGGATTTCCTTGCATCCACACTGGATCGGTCGGCCCGAGCAGCCCAGCACTAATTCTTTCCTGGATAGTTTGAACACTGAATGGCCCGACGGTTTGTCCGTCCAGATGGATATAGAATTGCACTCCGGGCGACGCCATTTCCGTAGCCAAAGGGAATTGTCCGTCCGTCAGCGCAATTTCGGATTGCGAGAATGTTCCCCCCAGAACGCTAATGGGCTTCCAATGCTCGCGATCGGCAGAAATTAATGTGTCGAGCGCAATGCGGCCCGATTCTTTCATCGACAATAAAACGGATTCTGAAAATGGTCCGCGCACGGCGCCTTGTGATTTGACATACCAAACATCGTTGGTGATTAAGTCCTGGCCAGACATGACCGAGCGCCCCTGGGAATGTGATAAAGAACGAAGCCGATCTATTTTTGGGAGTTGATGTATTGGAACATTAAGTAGAACAAGCCGATAAAAACGGCCGCCGCAAACACGGAGATGACCACGAGCAAAGTGGAGGTGGCTTTGGAGCGTGATTCCAAACGGCGAAAGACCGCCAATTCGTCCAGGACCTGCTTGGGAATTTGATAGCCATGCGATTCGGCCGCGGCCACGAGGACATCAATTTTTTCCGCAGGCTGTTCCTGTCGAATGGCGGTGAGCAAAGCTTGCACATCGCGCTGAAAGACAAGCTGACGCAGTTGTTCCGCTTCGCGATCCAATTGATCGAAGATGGGTTGGACACGTTGGTACAGCAGCGGAGGCATAGATAACGTCGATTTTGCTTTTTGCAAGCGACCCACAACCCGATTCCAATCCGCCCGTAAGGTTTCCAATCGGCCCACATCTTTACGGCTATAGGCTAGCTCCAGCTCCACGGCCAAGTTTGGAAACAACTGCTCGTAGGAAATTCGTTCCAGAGCGGTGCGGTATACCGTATTGGTGCTTTCAGGTAACGGACTGGTCCAAGGTTCTTGTTCAATCTGGCCGACAAAATCCTGGATGCGTGCAAAATGATTTGAATTGAGCCAAGATTGCCCGGCGGCACCTAATTCTAGCGCGTACTGTCCCTCGAACACGGCCACATCGTCGCGCCAAAATGCAGTGGTTATGTCGGCGCCTGCGATTTGGCGCAAAACGCTCAATCGCTGGTTAATGGGGGCATCTTGCAAGGCCAAGGTTCGATGCTGGCCGAGGAGCGGCGCCAGTTGCTTTTCCATGGCATAGGCATCGTTAATGGCATTGGCAATCTGTGTTTTCAGCGATTCCGCACGGGGCCAGCCATAGGTGCCGGTGAGCTCTTGCCACACCGCGAGCTCGGAAAACGAGAGAGACGCCACGAATTGCAGCAGATCAGGATCGGCTTCGGACAAAGCAATGGCTTCTGGGCGGCAGCCCTTGGCAAGCAGAGCACTGCAGCGCTCCAGCCGCTGGTTGGCATAAAGGCAGGCCTGGGCATACACGGAAGCCAGTTCCTCCGCTTGCGGTGAATTGGCATGGTCAGACGAATTGACGAAAGTGCGAATTTCCTCAATGGCGCGGGCGAGATCGGCTTTTGTTTTGTCGAGTGTCGAGAGCATCATTTTTGTCCGGAGAGCGGAACTGTTTTTTCTTCGCCGCCTTCATACGTAACTTTCAGTGTGGCATTATCGAGTTGTCCCTTTATGGCTGCTTTTTGAGCATCGTTAAGAAATTTAACTCCGTCAGACCAAGTAAAGGTGACGCTAACCTTGTTCTTTTGCGTGGTAAAAGTTGCCAGCTCGACACCATTAGGAGATGCTGGTTTGCCTGGACCGGGTGCACTAAGAAAGCACTTTACGATCTTACCGAACTCAATCGCTTTAGAAGTGAATGGATCGGAGACACCAGTCAAATCGAGCTTTAAAATAGAAGCATTCGGTGGGGCATTTGGTACATCAATTACACTGGAATTGCCGACACTTACATCCGGGATTAAGCTTCGGGGAGTAGGTGTTGGAGTCGGAGGTGGTACGGGCGCCTTACCGCTGTCAGCGACGGTCTGACCCTTATCTGGCTGATTGGTTTTTTGTTTGGCAAGTTCGTCCTTGAGTTGCTGAGCGAGTTGTTCTTTTTCTGTCTTGAGCGAATTAATATCTGCCTGGAGTGAGTTAATACTGGCCTTCTGCTCGTCGTTTTGTTTGTTCAAACCAGTAATAGTTGCATCGCGCTCTTTAAGTTTATTTTCTAGGCTGTCGATGGTTTCGTTTAACGTTTGTTTGTTCGAATCGAGCAGATGAAGTTGTTGAGTCGTGGTATTCTTCAGCGAATCGAGCTCTGCGGCGGTCGTCTTTTGTTGTGATTCCGCGGTGGAAAGCTCTGTTTGCAATTTTGCATAGTCGGTTGTCTTATCGTTGATCGTTTGGTCACGCTCCGCAATTCGAGATTGCAGGCTAAGGATGATAATGGCTGCCAATCCCATACAGATGGCCAATGTTGCGACTGCGCCTAGAGCGATGCCTTGGCCAAAGGAATAGCCGGCCGGCGATTCGGTCGGGGTGGAGCGGCGATTGGGGCGCACGAATTCTGCGGCTTCGCTTTGCCAGCGTTCTTCGGCCGTTGTCATGCTCGGCTGACGGTGCGTTGGCCTGGGGATGGACGCCGCAGTCACAGCGGGGACCATTGCTCTTGCTTCGGGCACAGACTGCTGGCTGGCCACAACGCGGCCCGGCGGAGCAGGTCCCAAAGGCCCGGTAGCATCGACGACCGTGGCCTGCGAGCGATCGAGTTGGGCTGGGAGAGGAGCGCCGGGAGCAAGGCATCGGACGGCACATTTGACCGTTGGCGAAAGTGATTGAAAGCGAGTCATAAAAGTGACGTTCCAACGTTCCCGTTGAGTCGCTGCCGCCAAAAGCGATTCGGCCAGCGACAGCGAGGAATTTTCGGGCGTAATGAGATAAATGAGCTTACCTGCCAGAGCCTCGTCGACGATAAAAGCCTTCCATTCTGCGGTCAAAGGCCCGTTTAATTTTGCACCGGGCTGCGCTGGGTGCGGGATACGCGGGGGAGCGGCAATTTCTTCGACGCGGCCGTCCCAACGCGATCGCAAAAAGTCGGCAGCATTAAGCAGCGATAGGGGATCGAGGCCGGCGGTCTCTTCTGGAGAAAACGCGACGTGGTGAACGAAGAAGGTTTGGCGATGGGTGTAATCCAACCCAGCGTTGGCCGAACGGGAAAGAACATACCAGCGAGTTCCTGCCGCGGCAAAGTGCAGCAGTGATGAGCATTGAAATTGCTTGCTGCTGGCGTGCTCGATGGACGCGCCGTGGTAAGAACTGAGAGTTTCCAGCGATTCGCGCAATTGGAGCGGCATGCCCTTGGTCATTTTCACCGTTGCCAGTCCGGATTGACCGGGTAGTAAGCCGTGCGGCGCCGAGGTGTATTGCAGTTCAAAGGGCATTGGTAGGAACCGGATCGTGTCCGCGGGCGATTAACCCGCCAACAGTCAAATTGACGCCCAACAGAAAGGGAGTGGTTACGTTCCAAGGACGAATGTCCCCGGGTCGGCAAAACGCCTGACCGGCGGCGTCAAAGCGCGGAGTATTTCCCAGCGCGCTGGCGGGGACATAGTAGACGGTGGAGGCCAACGATTCGGCCGCAAAGCAAATTTCCGGAACATGGGTGCGTAGCAATCGTTGTAACTGCGCTGACTGACGCTGAATTTCGTCGATGTTAAGGGCCCAAATGGTGGAATTTGACGGTCCCTGGCAATCCGGCAAGCGCTGGCCGAGGAGCTGCAGCCAAGCATCGGCTTTGTTAAGCACGACAATCAAAGGGCGGTTTAATCGCTCGCCATCGGAAATTTGCAAGAGTTTGCGAATACGGATCGAGGCCTCGCGAAGAACCGCTTCTTGCCGGTGCACGTTGACCAGCGGGGGCGGCGGTTGGTGATGGCCGTTGGTTTCTTTCAGCGCCTGATGCCAGCGCGGATCTTGCGTGGGATCGAACAAAAACAGCAAAAACCGTGATTCAG
>DATJYL010000033.1 GCA_035499655.1 Pirellulales bacterium | reverse complement strand
ATATTCAATCTGTTGTTGCAGCGTGCGAATTTGGATGTACGTGCTCCCCACGTCGCCCAAGAGCGTTACCAGCACGTCGTCATAGTCGAAGACCGAAGCATTCAAATCCGCTTGCGCCGACTCGATGGCTCGCCGGAAGCGGCCCCAAAAATCCAATTCCCACGCCAGGTTGAAGCCCAGGTCCCAATTGTTGAAAAAACGCTGCGGCAAAAATTGCTGATTGGCCGCCAGCGTACTGATGGAATCGCGCGAATATCCCCCCACGGCTTGCTGCGTTTGGGGAAACAGGTTGCCGACCGCAATCGCCAGCGCCGCTCGCTCTTGCAATATGCGAAAACACGCTTCTTTGAGCGTCAGATTCTGCTGCGCCGCGCACTCGATCAAATCCGTGAGTTGCGGATCGTTGAACGCCGTCCACCAATGGCTCAGATCGGGTTCTTCCGACGACAGCCGCTTGTCGTTGGCGTCGATCCACTGATCGGCGACTTCCGCCCGAGGCCGGTGATAATTCGGACCAACCTTGTACCCGTTGGCCCGATATTCGTCCCACGGCGTGCAGCCCGCGACAGAAAGCGCAGCGAATAACACCGCGGTCAATAATAGCGCAGGCCGCCCCGCGCTGGAAATCTTTCCCCGAATCGCCCCCCGCATAATCCCTCCCTGAACCTCGCGGGCTGTTGTTCAAGCCGCACATGGCCCGGTCCTAGCCCCGGGACGGCTGGTGCGCAGATAAAACGCAAGACGCTCTAATCTACAGTACCATCTGCGTTATCGGAGAATCTTACGTCCTAGGAACAGCCAAAGTATTAAGATTTTCTCGCGCAGCTTGCCCATGCTGCCTGGAAGTGGCTTCACACAAGCAAAAATGCGGCGATAATGGCCCGACATGCAAGCAACGCATCAAGTCGTGGTGATCGGCGGCGGATTCGGCGGCCTCAATGTCACTCGCAAGCTGCGCCGTGCGCCGGTGGAAGTTACGCTGGTCGATCGCCGCAACTTTCATCTTTTTCAGCCCCTGCTGTATCAAGTGGCCACCGGCGGTTTGTCGCCGGCCAATATCGCCGCGCCCTTGCGATCGGTCTTTCGCAAGCAGGCCAATGCCGAAGTGCTGCTTGGTGAAGTTGTAGAAATCGACGCCGCCACGCGGCAAGTGATTCTCCGTGACGGAAAAATTCCCTACGACACGCTCGTCGTCGCAACAGGCGTCAGCCATCAATACTTCGGCCACGACGAATGGGAACCCTTCGCGCCGGGCTTAAAAAGCATCGAAAACGCCACCGCGATCCGTGGCCGGGTGCTCACGGCGTTTGAAGAAGCCGAACGCGAATCCGATCCAGCCCGAATTCGCGCCTGGCTCACTTTCGTGATCGTTGGCGGGGGAGCGACCGGAGTGGAATTGGCCGGCACCTTGTGCGAATTGGCCCGCGAAACATTGCGCGGCAATTTCCGCCGCATCAATCCCGCCGATGCCGAGGTCATTTTGATCGAAGCCACCGATCGGGTGCTGCCCGCCTTTGTGCCGCAATTGTCGGCTAAGGCCCAGGCATCTTTGGAAAAATTGGGAACCCAAGTGCGGTTGAATAACCGAGTAACCAACTTGCAAGCCGATTTTGTCACCGTCCAAAGCGGTCCGACCAACGCCGTGCAAACCGAGACAATTCCCGCCCGCACCGTGCTGTGGGCCGCTGGCGTGCAAGCATCCCCCTTGGGAAAAGCCGTGGCCAAGGCAACCGGAGCGCAGCTCGATCGGGCCGGCCGTGTGATCGTTCAGCCAGATTGCACCGTGCCCGGGCATCCGGAAATCTTCATCATCGGCGATTTAGCAAATTTCACTGGCAGCGATGGCAAACCGCTCCCCGGCGTCGCCCAGCCGGCCATTCAGGAAGGACGGTATGTGGCCAAGCTCATTGCCGCTCGACTGCGCGGCCAAACACTGCCGCCGTTCAAATACCGCGATTTGGGCAGCCTGGCCACAATCGGTCGGCATGCCGCCGTCGCCGATATTGGCCCCTTCAAAATCTCCGGCTGGCTCGCCTGGTGGATTTGGCTCGTCATTCATCTGATGAATATCGTGCAGCACCAAAGCCGAATTCTGGTTCTCCTGCAATGGGGCTGGACTTATTTCACACGCAACCGCGCCGCCAGGTTGATTACCCAAGTACCGCAGCAAACAGATCAGTAACTACGCGGCGAAGGGCGATTAACCCCGCTTCCACGTGCTGGCATCTTTACCGATCTTGGGTGACAGAACATCTTCCCGCTAGCGTTACAAGCGGCAGAATCGGCAGAATCGTTAAACTCTACCTGCTTTTCCTGACGAGAATTTTCTAGCAGCAGATTGCGGCTTTGCGCGCGAAGTGTTCTCGCACGCACTCCCTCTGCTTGTATGGAGAATTGCACATGAGCGGGAAACGACTTCGGATCGGGCCAATCGTGGGTCTGATGGTTTCCATCACGGCACTAAGTGGCGCCATCGCCCGTGCCCAAGTCTGGACCGGCGGCGGCGCTGACGACTTGTGGAGCGATAACGCCAACTGGTCAGCTCCTCCGACAAACGACGGCACTGCGCCGATCCATATGGCCGGAAGCACGCGGACCACGCCCGATGTCGATTCCCCCTGGAGCATTTTGTCGCTCACATTTGACTCCGGCGCCAGTGCATTCACGCTCCACGATATGCAGTTGACGATTGGCAGTGGCGGGGTTACCAACAACAGCTCCAATACGCAAATCATCGACAATGCCATTGTGCTCAACAATCCGCAAACCTGGAACGCCGCCAGCGGCGATTTGACGTTCGGCAGCACGGTCAATTTGAACGGAAACCCGTTGATTATAAGTGGGTCAAATGACACGACTATTATGGGCGCTATTAGCGGCGCTGGTGGAATCACCAAAAACGGCGCCGGCACGCTGTTCCTCGACGCTGACAATAGCGGCGAAACGGGCACCGTCACCCTCAACGCCGGAACCATTCAGGCCGGCGCGGCGAATGCTTTACCCGATGTGACCTATAACATTTCCGGCGGCACCCTCAATTTTGCCGGTTTCAATTCCGATTTGGGCGATGTGACCAATACCGGCGGATCCATTACTTTAGGTGGCGCCACGTCGACCTTCAATTCGCTCAATCAATCCAACAGCAGCAGTCTTACCCTCGGCGGCGGAACCTTAACCGTTACCAATGCAGCCACCATATCCGGCGGCACGGTTGATGCCGGCGGCGGAACCTTGAACTTCTCGAGTACGGCCACCATATCCGGCGGCACGGTGACCATCGGCAGTGGCGGAAATTTGAACGTCACTGGCGCGACGACCTTCTCCGGCGGTTCCATTTCTTTGTCCGGCGGAACTGCTAACTTGGCTTCGCTCGCCGAAAGCAACAGCGCTGCGTTCAGCACTGGCACAGGCGGCACGGCCACCCTTACCGGAGCGTTAACTCTCAACGACAGCAGCTCCTTCGATGTCACCGGCGGCTCGGCCACCGTGGGCTCGCTCAGCGGCACCAGTAGCTCTGCACTCCTGAACCTTGGCACCAATGGCACGTTTAACGACGGCACCACCACCAGCGACACGTATGCTGGCTCGCTTACCAGCGCTGGCGGTTCTTTGGTGCTGAACGGCGCTGGCGGCGGATCGCTCACTCTGACAAACACAGGGAACGCTGCAGATTTCTCCAGCGGCACGGTCAACATCGGGGTCGGCAACACGTTCAACGGCGGCACTGGCGACGCCGGCTCGCTGCCCACGGCCGATTACACCGTCAATGGCACGTTGAACGCCAACAGTGTAAGTTTTACCGCGAACTCTCTGAACGGCACCACAGCAGGAGCCGCTGTGAACTTAGGCGGCGCCACGATGACCATCGACAACACCACCGGTACGCCAAGTTACGCGGGAACGATTAGCGGCACCACCGGTTCCTCTATCGTGATGCAAGCGGGCACACAAACGTTGGCTGGCAACATTTCCAACGTCGACTCGATTGTCGGCAACGGCGGCACGCTTACCGCGAACGGAAACATCTCCGGCGACACAGCAGTCACCGCCAACAGTGGCAGCACCATTGTCTTAGGCGGTACAAACACCTACACCGGCGGCACCACCCTCAACTCCGGCGGCACCGTCTCGATTTCCAGCGATGCCAATCTCGGCGGCACCTCCAGCAATGGCGCGGTCACCTTCAGCGGTGGCACCTTGGAAGTTACCGGCAACACACTTCATAATTTGGACAACCACACGATTAACAACACGACTTTCAACGGCGGCTTTGATATTGACGACGTCGCCAACTCTTTCACCGTGAGCCAAAGCCTCAGTGGCAGCGGTTCGCTTTCCAAATCGGGCGATGGCACCCTGGTGCTGTCCGGCACGAATACCTATTCCGGCGGAACAACCGTGACCGACGGCACCCTGCAAGGCACCACCACCAGCCTGCAAGGGAACATTACGGCCACCAGCCCCGGTACAGTCGATTTCAGCCAAAGCACCAATGGCACCTATGCCGGAGCGATCAGCGGCACAGGCAACGTCGTGATCGATGCCAATTCCTCCACGGTTACGTTTACCGGGAGCAATAACTATTCGGGAACCACCACCATCGATTCCGGCACCTTGCAAATTGGCAATGCCGGCACAACGGGCGCGCTGGGCACCGGCGCTGTTACGGACAATGGCACTTTGGTGTTCGATCGAACCGATTCCGTGACGGTCGCCAACGCCATTGGCGGCGGCGGCGACTTGACGCAGAAAGGAACCGGCCTGCTCACGTTATCCGGCGTCAGTAATTACAGCGGCGTAACCAATGTCAACGCCGGTCAATTGAACGTCGACGGAAGTATCACCAGCGCTACCACCGTGGCCTCTGGTGCAACCTTGGGCGGCATCGGCACCATTAGCAATAGCGTGAACAATAGCGGCACTTTGACCCCGGGCAACGCCAGCAACTTGACCGGCACTCTTAGCGTCACCGGCACCTACACGTTCGCTGCGCCCGGCACCACCATGAACGTGTCGGTGAATGACAACAATGCCCAAAACGTAAGCCAATTGGCGGTAACCGGAAACGCTCAGCTAGACGATTCGAAGCTGCACGTCGATTTGTCTTCTGGCAATTTCGATAAGACCGGCGCAACGCATTACACATTCTTGACGGCCAGCACCGGCATCAGCGGAAGTTTTGCCAGCGCCGATACCACAAACATCTTTGTGACGGCCACCCTGCACCCGGAAGCTAACGACATCTACTTCACGTTGTCCAACAATTTTGCGGCTCCGGGAGTAACGTTCAACCAAATTCAGGTGGGCAAATATATCACCAATAATGACACCAATACCAATACCGATTTCCAGGCGCTCATCACGGCGCTGAACGGCATCACCAATGCCAGCCAAGCCCGTGCCGCCCTCACGCAACTCAGCGGCGACATTCATCCCACGCTGGCCCAATTGACGGTCAACGACACCAATATCGTCATTGGCCAAATTGCTGCCCGGTTACGGGCCGCTCCATTCGTTCCCGGCGGCGCGTTGGCCGTGGCCGACGATGGCTCGCCTACTCGGCCTGGCTCAGCTCCCATCGCCTTGGTTAGCGCCGGACCTGACGGTGAGCCGGAGCTGCAAAGCTGCCCGGACGATTGTGGCTCGCACTGGTCAGCCTGGGGAATTGGCTACGGCATGGGCGGCAGCGCCGACTCCGATGGCAACGCCACCGGCGCGGCCTTCGGCATGGGTGGCGTGGTTGCCGGGTTGGAACGCTGGGAAGACGATTGCCATCTACTGGGCTTCTACGGCGCTTACGTGGGCGCCGGCGCCAATACCGAAAACGGCCAAAATGCCACCATCAATGGTGGTCAGTTCGGCGCTTATGTTTTCGCCGACGATGGCTTCAATTATTACACCCTGCTGGGCGGCTTCGAATTCGATGGCGATACCACCAATCGAAACCTTTCCATCAACGGACTGACTAGCGGGAACACCTCCGACTATACCGATTGGCAATCGTTCGTGTACGCAGAACGCGGCATGAGCTTCCAATCTTGCAATTATGTGGTCCAACCCTTCGCGGCTGTCCAATACATCTATGTCCGACAAAACGACTTTACCGAAACCGGAGGTTCCAACACCGCGGTGAATCTGAGCGGCAGCAGCGATACCACCAATTCCCTCCGCACCATGGTGGGCGCCCGCCTGCAGTATGCCATGATCAACCACGCCGGTCGCCGGACGCTGCCGGAAATTCATGCCATGTGGCTCCACGAATACTTAGATGCCGACACCAGTCTCACCGCGACGATGGTTCCCGTGGGTGGTTCGCCTTTCATCGTCCGCGGCCTGGACATGGGCCGGGATTGGGGTGTCATGGGCGCCAGCTTCACTTGGGAAATGCTTGACGGATGGAGCATGTTTGTGAATTACGACTTGCAGACCAATACCCAAGTGACCTACAACACCGGCTCCGGCGGTCTCGGTTACCGCTGGTAGTCGTCCTCGGCTCGATGGGGCAAAGCGCGTTCTCCCGTCCGAATTCGGTGAAGCCAGGAAATCCTCGCCGTCTTTTCCGGAATTATCGATTGTTCCGGCTCTGCGCTGTTGCCACCACAGATTTCGCTGTCTCCGCTCTCTAAGTCGCTGCAGCGATTGCACTTCAGTATTCGTTTTCTGCTCTGGCAAACGGCGGTGACTTTGCCACCATTTCCGGTGCTAATGCCGAATTTGTTTCGCAAGGTTCGGTTGTATCTGTTTTGTCGATAGCAACACAAAAGCCGGTTGTCGCATTTCTACGGTTTTTGACATTACCTTTCGGCCATCACGTTTATCGCCTCCGCATTGTCGGCCACCGAACGTATCCGCCAACCCCGGCCAGAGAGAACATGGCTGAGGTTTTGTATCTACGGTCATTCCCTTCACGTTGCCTTTTCGAGGACGCGCGAATGCTCAGCTTTTTACGGCGCTGGACTACGCCGGCGGCGGCATTCATGGTGCTCCTCAGCGGATGCACCAGTTTTCGCGACTATATCCACAACGGATTCAAGGTCGGTCCGAATTATAAGCGCCCCCCGGCTCTGGTGGCCGAGCATTGGATTGATGAATCCGACAAACGAGTCCGAAGCCAGTGCGATGACCTGTCTGCCTGGTGGACGGTCTTGAACGATCCGCTCTTGAATCAGTTGATGGTCAATGCCTACCAGCAAGACCTCACACTCCGCGAAGCCGGCTTTCGGGTGTTGGAAGCCCGCGCGCAACTGGCAATTGCGCGCGGTGAATTCTTTCCGCAAAGCCAAACGGCCAACGGCAGCTATACCCGGTTCGGCGTCGGACAAAACTTCTTCAGTTCCTGGAATTTCAATTTCAATTTGAATTGGGAATTGGATTTTTGGGGACGTTTCCGCCGGGCCATTATCGCCGCCGACGAAACGCTGGATGCCTCGGTCTACAACTACGACGACGCCCTCGTCACGCTGCTGGGCGACGTAGCGACTGATTACGTCCAAGTCCGCACCGATCAGGAGCGCATCCGTCTCTTGGATAACACCGTCAAGGTACAGGAAAACGTCCTCACGTTTATCGACACCCAACTCAAGTCGGGCTTTCATGGCATTACCGATTTAGATCACGCCCAGGCCCTCAGCAATTTGAAACAAAGCCAGGCCCAAATTGCCCAATTGCAAATCGACATGCGGTCCAACGAAAATGCGCTCTGCACGCTGTTGGGCATTCCCACGGTCGATATCGAACCGCTGTTGAACTCCGCGCCCAAGCGAAATATCCCCGTCACTCCCGAAACCATCGTCGTCGGCGTGCCGGCCGATTTGCTTCGCCGCCGCCCCGACGTCAGGGCGGCCGAACGCAATGCCGCCTCACAGGCCGAACAAATCGGCATCGCCGAGGCCGATTTATATCCCGCCTTCACCATCAATGGCACACTCGGCTGGCAAGCCGCCAGGCTTGGCAATTTGTTCACGCCGCAGGCCTTCAACAGCAACGTAGGCCCCTCGTTCCAATGGAACGTCTTGAACTACGGTCGCCTGGTGAACAACGTTCGCCTCCAGGATGCCACGTTGCGAGAACTCGTGGCCACGTATCAGCAAACCGTCCTCTCGGCGGATGAGGAAGTGGAAGATGGCATCGTGACATTCCTCAAATCTCAAGAGCGGGCCAAATTGCTGCGCGACAGCGTTGATGCCGCCTACCTTGCCCTGGAAGTCGTCATTGCCCAATACGAAAATCCAACAACCATTGCCGGCGCCGGCGCCGATTTCAATCGTTACGCCGTCATCCTGCAAAACCTCATCCAGCAGCAAGACCTCTGGGCCCAATCCCGAGGCCAAATTGCATTGGGCCTGATCGAAACCTATCGCGCCTTGGGCGGTGGCTGGCAAATTCGATGCGCGCCAACGGTTGCTGGCGTGGATACAACATCCCAACCTAGCGATGCACCACCGGTCCCGCCCGAACAAATCCTGACGCCGCCGCAAGAATTGCCCGCGATGCCCTTGAACCCTACTGAAGGCGCTCCGGCGGTAACTCCGTCTGCCCCTTCAGTTCCGCTTCCACCCACGCCTACTTCGCCACCGCCTGCCACGGCTCCGATGTCCCCCGCAACATCGAATTTGCCATCATCCACAGCCCCTACCACAGCCATACCGACCCCCGCGCCTGCCAATATGCCGAAATCCTCGACGCCGGCCACAGCGCCCATGTCTCCTGCTCCAAGGACGGTCCCGGCGAACCCCAGGCCAACTACGACACCACCAGCAATTCCACTCACACTCCCATCGACATCTCAGTCAGATGCCCCGCTCACGCTGCCGGCGACGGCGCCAACAAGCACACCCTTACGGCTTCCATCGGCGACTACTCTCCCCTCCTCCGCACCCTTGTTATCGCCGCTTCCACCCACCGATGCCAACCCATCCTTGTCGGCCCCAAATTCAAAATAGGGGCCTTAATTCAAGGCTCCGCTGGCCCGCCGGCCGCAAATTCTTTCCAGGGATGACTATTTGCCATAAGCCGCATGGTAGCATTCGGTTACGGCATAACTAATGGCATGTTGATTGTCCATGTTGAGGAGTTTTTGCGCGCCCTGGCGGAACTTGACTTAGTTAATGTGTGTTAATAGTATATGAGCATGAAACAAATAGCCCCGATCGCTGCTTTGCCTCAAAACGGCCTGAATGCTGGGCATCGGCCGAGCGATCACTTCGTAGAACCCCTCGCCCAAGATGTAACCAATCTACTCATGTCGCTCATGCGAGATCTATTTGCTGTGGACGATCAAGCCTCGGATCTGCCGCTGCGTCAGTTGCGGGTTTGCGCTCTATTGTACGAGGGGTCGCGCTCCATGACGTCGCTCAGTCGAGAATTGGGCGTGTCGCTGCCGGCCATGACGCAAATTGCCGACCGGTTGGAACGAGCTCGCCTGGTCAAGCGCGCGTTCGAAGGCTCCGATCGTCGAGTACGTTCGTTGCAACTAACGCCGCGCGCTCAACGGATCATGCGGCTGCGCGAAAACTGCCGTATCCAACGGGCTTCAGACGCTCTGCAGCAATTGCCTCCGCAAGATCGTACAAATGTATTGACGACGTTAAAGGTGCTTCTGAATGCCTGTTCGGCGGCCAAAACAATCAATCACGATGCCAGTGGCAATGGTGCTAACCACCATGCCAACGGCAAGAGAGCTAATGGCAAGCGCGCAAGTACAAGTGAAGGCGGCGGGAGCAAATAACAAACCACATCGATCACAGTCCCGGATGCACGCAGCCTGCGACGACACACACGACCATGCGAATCACTGCAATTATCCTTGTCTTAGTAGGCCTCATTGCCGGCGGGGCCGCCATTTACTCTAAATTCATCGGCACTGAGCCGACGGCCAATTACCGCACCGCGGAAGTTACGCGCGGCAATTTGGTGATTACCGTGAACGCCACTGGAACCTTGGAGCCGGAAGAAGTGGTCGACGTGGGGGCGCAAATCGTGGGCCCAGTTTTGAGTTTGGGTCCCGACCCGCGGGGCGTAAGTGACACGACCCTTCGACCCCAGAGCGTTGATTACGATCCGGCCTTCAATGGCAAACATATCGATTATGGTTCCCCGGTCGATGTCGGAACTGTTCTGGCCACGATCGATCCGGCGGTCTACAAAGCACAAGACGATCAGGCCAAGGCCACTTTGCAGCGCTCCCAGGCTGATTTGGGCGAGTTAATTGCCCATCGCGATCAGGCCGAAGCCGACTGGAATCGTGCCCAGACCCTCAAAAACATCAAGCTGCCCAGCCTTTCCCCCACAGGCTCTAAGCTTGATGCCAGCGCCCTGGAGCCGATCAAAGCCATTTCCGACAGCGACTACGATCAGGCGAAGGCAAATTACGAAGTTGCCAAAGCGAATGTCGATGTTGGACAAGCCACGATTGTGCAAGCCGAAGCCGCGCTGAATTTGGCCGATACCAACTTGGGCTACACAAAAATCACTTCCCCTGTGAAAGGCACAATCGTGGCCCGCCGCGTGGATGTCGGGCAAACTGTGGTCGCCACGTTCAGCGCCCAAAGTTTGTTTCTCATCGCCAAGGACCTCAGCAAGCTGCAAATTTGGTCCAGCGTGAACGAGGCCGACATCGGCCGCCTGCATTTGGGCATGCCCGTGTCGTTTCAGGTCGAAGCGTTTCCCGAGGAGAACTTTCACGGCACAGTCTCGCAAATCCGACTGAACGCGCAGTCGAATCAGAACGTCGTCACGTATACCGTGGTGATCGATACCGATAATTCGAATTTGAAATTGCTGCCGTATCTGACGACCGACCCGGTCAAATTTGAAGTCGAAAAGCACAGCGACGTATTGCTTGTGCCCAATGCGGCCCTGCGTTGGCAGCCACGGCCGGAACAAATTGCCCCGGACGCGCGCGAGGCCTTAAAAACCGCCGCCCCCGGAAAAGAACATGACGTTGAAGGCAAAGAAAGTAGTGAAAATAAAGTCGGTAAAGATGCTCCCGCCAATGGTGAGAAATCTGGCGCTGCCGACGCCGAAAAGTTGGCCAATACCGATGCGCCAGACAATGCCAAAGGGTCTATTCCGACAACCGATGGCACTCCGCCCGTTGGCACTCCTCCGGCAGATCAAGGAGCAGCCAAAGGTGAAAAAGCGGGTAAAAAAGGCGAAGGACATAGTCGACGGGCAAAAAATCGCGACGATCATGGTACGCTGTGGGTGAAAGACGGCAACTATGTGCGGCCCCTGGAAGTTCGTAAGGGAGACAGCGACGATCAAGTAACCGAAATCAGCGGCGACAATGTGCAACCGGGCTTGGAGGTAGTCGTCGGAGAAGTTCACGCCACCGACCAAGCGGGCGAAACCAATCCGTTCGCGCCGCAGTTCTTCCGCGGCAACCGGCCGGGCGGCGGTGGACAAGGTGGACAAAAAGGTGGCGATCAAGGCGGCGGTAAGGGAGCCAAGTGACGAGGCGTCTTATGCCCGAACAGCAAATTAACAACGGTCCCGGCACGGAACTTATCCGTGTCGTCAACCTGCACAAAACGTATCATCTCGGCGAGATCGACGTGCCCGTGCTCAAGGGCGTGTCGTTTTCCATCAACCGTGGTGAAATGGTTGCCCTCATGGGCGCCTCCGGCTCCGGCAAAACCACGCTGATGAATATTCTCGGCTGTCTTGATCGGCCCAGTTCCGGCGAATTCTGGCTCGATGGCAAGGAAATGAGCGATCTCACGCCCGACCAACGCGCCCTGGTGCGCACCGAAAAATTGGGTTTTGTGTTTCAAAGCTTCAATCTGTTGCCGCGCACCTCGGCTATGCAAAATGTGCTCATGCCACTGGACTATTCTCCCTCTCGCCTAGCACACTCTGACGCCAAACGCCGAGCCTTGGAACTGTTGGATCGCGTCGGTTTGGGGCAGCGGCTCGATCACGAACCCTCGCAAATGTCTGGCGGTCAGCAACAGCGCGTGGCCATCGCCCGATCGTTGGTCAATGAGCCGGCGCTGGTGCTCGCCGATGAACCCACCGGAAATTTGGACTCGCGCACCAGCGTCGAAATGTTGCAGCTCTTCCAGCGATTGAATGCCGCTGGAATTACCGTGATTATTGTGACCCACGATGCCAAAGTGGCGGCTTTTGCCCATCGCACGATTCGCATCGCCGACGGTTTGATCGAAAGCGATGGGGCCTCCGCACTGATGCCCGCGTCAGGACCGCACGCTGCTCCGGAGGCAGCCTCCGGCAACGGTCACTTCCCGGACGTCGAATCCGCAACAGGCAACGGCGCCTTCGGCGGGAATGGTGCCCCAAACAGCAACGGAAACGGACATACCGACGACTGTGGCCATACCCAGTCGGCCCCCCCTGGCGTGCATTTCGGCCCTATGACCGCTAGCCCCGTAGCAGCCGGCGTGACCGTAGGTTCCAGCGCTGTTCCCGTGCTGGCGCAAACTTCTCATTCGCGCTTGCAACCCACCACGCAATTCCCGGCAGCCTCGCCAGTGGACGGCAACCCACAACCGGCTGCCCGAACTTTTTCAGCGGAAAGTGCCGAGCCTGCGACCGATCCGGAAAAGCACATTCGGCACGGCAAATTGGCCGCTATCATGCCTCCCACGCTGCGAACCGCTTTGAATGCCCTGCGGCGCAATAAGCTGCGGGCCATTCTCACGACGTTGGGCATCATCATCGGCGTGTGCGCAGTCATTGCCATGATCGAAATCGGCCAAGGCGCCAAAACCGCCATTGAGGCGTCCATCGCCAGCATGGGCGCCAACAGTTTGCTAGTTCAATCGGGAGCGGCCACTAGCGGTGGCGTCAGTTTCGGCGTCGGCAGCGTGCTTACTCTGACCCCGCAAGATGCTGACGAAATTGCCAAGCAATGTTCGTCCGTCGATGCCGTGGCGCCCATGGTCCGCGTTCGCGCCCAGTTAATTTATGGCAACCGCAATTGGGTGCCCATGAACATTTACGGCACCACGCCGGCATATCTTGACGTGCGCGATTGGAAAGATATGGACATGGGGGATATGTTCACCGATCGCGACGTGCTGAACGGCAACAAAGTTTGCGTTATTGGCGAAACCATCGTCCGCGAATTGTTCCAGGGGCAAAATCCCATTGGCAAATCGGTCCGTGTGCAAAATGTATCACTGCGTGTGGTCGGCGTGCTCAGCAAGAAGGGCGCCAACACCTTCGGCATGGATCAAGACGATATTTTGCTCGCTCCCTGGAGCACCATTAAATATCGAGTCGCCGGCAGCAGTGCGGGCAATGTGAACCAAAGCTCGGCCACGACAGCTGCCGCCACTGGCGCTACCAGCACTACGACTACCGTTAACACCCTGAGCAATTTGTACCCAGGTGGCGACGCCCTGTATCCGGCCCTGTCGGCCAACGATATTGCCGATACGCCGCAGCCCATTCGCTTTACCAATGTCGATCAAATTCAGGTCGAAGGGGCCAGTGCCGCGGAAGTTCCACAAGCCATTGACGAAATTACCGCCCTGTTGCGGGAACGCCATCATTTGCGGCCCGGTCAGCCCGACGACTTCAGCATTCGCGACATGACCGAACTCACCAAGACCATGACGCAACAATCGAGCCTGATGAGCGGGCTGCTGTTAATCGTGGCCATGATTTCGCTGCTTGTCGGCGGCGTGGGCATTATGAACATTATGTTGGTTTCGGTCACCGAGCGCACCCGCGAAATTGGCCTGCGAATGGCCGTCGGCGCCCGGTCGCATCACATTCTGCGACAATTCTTGATCGAGGCCGTCGTGCTGTGTTTGTTCGGCGGCATCGCGGGAATTGCGTTCGGGCGCTGCGCTTCTATGATGGTCAAACACTTCATGCGCTGGCCGACGCAAATCTCTATTCCGGCCATTGTCGCCGCCTTTTTAGTCTCGGTCACCGTCGGCGTCGTGTTCGGCTTCTACCCCGCCTGGAAAGCTTCCCGCTTGGATCCCATCGAAGCCCTGCGCTACGAATAAGCCGCACGAATCGATTCGCTGCGCCATAAGAATAGCAGGCCTGGCGTCAATCCACGTCTGGCCTCACTCCCGCGACAGGCAATTTCAAAAATTTGTGTTGCTGATCCCTTCGCCTCCGTTCATCGTCCCCAGCGCACTCCAAATACTGGGTTTAATGGCATCCGAGATGAAACGGACCGACCCGTCGCAAAACGACACATTGACCCCGCCAATGTGCCGGCTGCGGGCAGCGTAATAATCGCCCACCGCGTTCCCTGCCCCTTGCTTTGCCGGCATCAGCGGATCTCCGGTTGGGGTAAAGCGCCCCACGAGATCGGACTGCAGGGCATTTGGCGTCATGCTGATGGTGGAATTTACAATCGTGTTGAAGCGAAATTCGCCTTGATCGTTATGAATGTCGCCCCGCCATTCGTTGTCGCCAATATACCAGCCTCGCAAAATCTCCGCCATCATTAGTGTATTGGAGGTGCCGTCGGTAATCATGGAAAACGTTGTCAACCGCGGGGTCGCTGCGTTCCCCTTGATTTGCGAAAAAGGCGCAATGCCCGCTGGCTCTGGGTTCTGCCCATAAGTCGAGTTCCCCCAATTAACCGCGTAGTTCCCGCGCCGACGCTCGTCGTCGTTCGCGCCGGTTTGATCGTTTCCCTCCGTATCAGTCGGGCAATAATACAAATCAACATACTGTCCGGTAAGCCCCGTCATCGAATCCGTATTGGTGTTGGGCGGCAGATTCCAATCTAAATTGATGTTGAATTGATTAGACAGCCCTTTTTCTTCGATAAAAGCCCACAGATTAATCACCCAGGTTTGTCGCGGCGGCGTGGTGGTGGAACCCGCAGCGTGCGATTGCGAACCCAGCGGAAAGTGTTTCTTCGCGCCGGCATAGTTGTGCATCGCTAAACCCCATTGTTTGAGGTTGTTCTCGCACTGCGAACGCCGGGCTGCTTCGCGCGCCGCCTGCACCGCCGGCAGCAATAGCGCAATCAGGATGCCGATGATGGCGATCACTACCAACAACTCGACCAGCGTAAAAGCCCGCCGCTGACCGTGTACCGAATGTTGCATGGTATTCACTCCTCAACCCAGGGTCTTTGCATAGCACCCCGCCGAGACGAACGTTTGCAAAGCCCCACGCGCTCAGTTTCCCACTGCACCGCCCCCACGGTTTCAAAAGAACCGGCGGTGATTTCCCCTTCCCCCACACCTAGTCTTCTTCTAACAATCCCGAGAAACGCTGTCAATGTTTTCCCAGAAAGGTGGCGAGCCAGCTTCAATATAGCCCGTATCGGTCGAAAAAACGCTGTCCGAAATCCAACCGGCCCACCGCACTGAAAGCGAGTCTCCTACAGGCGTGACGATATTGATGGCATGACGCCGAAGTCCCCCCTTGCGGTTTAGCCTGTCCCTGCCGGACCACTCGCAGCCTGGGTGTTCGTCTTTTGTCCGTCGCCCGGCTGGCCGTTCTTGCCGGCTTCGCCGTTGAAGCTCGCCCGTGGATACGGCGAGGGGCCGATAATTTCTTCAACTTCCATTTCGTCCAGCATTTCCCGCTGTTCCAGCGCAGCGGCCAAGGCGTCCAGTTTTTGACGATGCACGTTCAAAAGCTCCATCGCCTTGCGATCGGCATCGTGCAAAATGGCCGATACTTCCTCGTCCACCACTTGCGCGCTGTGCTCGCTGAATTCGCGCTGCTCCACGATTTCGCGCCCCAAAAACGGGTGCTCCTCGCTGGTCCGGTATGCCACCGGGCCCACGCGTTCGCTCATCCCCCAATGCGCCACCATTTTGCGGGCCAGCTTGGTGACCTGGGCCAAATCGTTTTCCGCGCCGGCGCTGAATTCGTTAAACACAATTTTTTCGGCGGCACGTCCCCCCAGCATGAACACCAAGCGACTGTTAAGTTCCGATTGTCCTATGTTCAGCCGGTCTTCCTCGGGCAACAGTTGCGTCACGCCCAACGCCCGGCCACGGGGAATAATGGTCACTTTGTGTAACCGGTCGACGCCGGGCAAAATCCAGGCCAGCAAAGCATGGCCTGCCTCGTGATAGGCCGTCATTTTTTTCTCTTTGCCGCTCAGTAATTCGTCGCGCTTCGGCCCCATCAAAATCTTGTCGCGGGCGAATTCAAAATCGTCCATGTCCACTTTATCCTTGCCGTTCCGCGTCGCCCACAACGCGGCTTCGTTTACCAAGTTGCGAATATCGGCCCCAGTCAAACCCACCGTGCCGGCGGCCAGCCGTTCCAAACTGACGTCGGCGGCTAGCGGAACGTCTCGGGTGTGAACTTTGAAAATGGCCATCCGCGCCCGTTGATTCGGCCGATCGACCGTAATATGCCGATCGAACCGCCCCGGCCGCAACAGCGCCGGATCAAGCACGTCGGGCCGGTTGGTAGCGGCCAGGACGATGACCGCCTCAGTCTGACTGAAGCCGTCCATTTCGCTCAATATTTGGTTCAGCGTTTGTTCGCGCTCGTCATGTCCGCCCCCCAGGCCGGCCCCGCGTACACGGCCCACGGCGTCAATTTCATCGATGAACAAAATGCACGGCGACGCTTCTTTCGCCGTTTTAAACATGTCGCGCACCCGGCTGGCTCCCACGCCCACAAACATTTGAATGAACTCGGAGCCGCTGATCGAAAAAAACGGCACGCCCGCTTCCCCCGCCACGGCCCGTGCCAGCAGCGTTTTGCCGGTGCCCGGTGGACCCATCAAAAGCACCCCCTTAGGCACGTGTCCCCCCAGGCGCGTAAATTTTTCCGGGGCCTTCAAAAACTCCACAATTTCTTGCAGGTCGTTCTTCACACCCTCCAGGCCAGCCACGTCTTTGAAGGTGATCGGCTTATTCGATTCCTCATAGCGCTTGGCCGGACTTTTGGAAAAGCCCGACAGAATGCCCCCTCCCATAAATTGATCGCGCGTGCGGCGCAGCATCATCCACAATCCAAACAACAACAACAGCGGCACAAAACAATACAGCAGCAACAACATGAACGTGTTGTCGGACGGTGGCTGCGCGTTGACTCGCAAGCCGTGCTTTTCGCTCATTTCGGTCAGAGTGTTCATCAAATCCGGGTTGTCAGCAGGCGGCAACGTGACGCTAAAGTTTTGTTGCAGCGGCTCCCGTTTGGATTCGGTGAACCAGCTTTCGAATTTCGACTCGCTCGTCTGGCTGGCGGCTGGCGGCGGCGCTTCCGGAATTTTTCGAAAGCGGCCCAACAACGTCGATTGGCTGTCGAAATCCACTTCCGAAACGTTATCAGCCTTCAGTTGTTTCCAGAAAAAATCGTATGTGATTTCCGAGCGGTTGCCCCCATTCCGGCTAAATACCATAAATGCCAGCAGCACCAAACCCGCCACAATCAACCACAGCGTGGTCGGCTTGATACGGGGGCGAAGCGGCTGCCCCGGAGGAGGTCCCGGTACCAGGGGCTTATTGTTTTCCATTCTTATCTTTCATGCCTGAACGGACGGGTGCGTAGACGACTGTGAGAATTCTATCCCGAAGGCCTCATTTTTTCGACGCCTTTTCGCTTCCAGCGGGGCTAAATTCCCGGTGGCGAAAATCGGGCCAGAATCGCGGGACCACGAATCACCGGCCTCCGGCGGCGTCCCACCTCGGTCCGAAACCCAGCTTACCCTCCTTTGGCGGGTTGCTGCTTTTGCACTTGGCCATCGGCGTAATCCTGTTCCAACAGCTTCTCTCCTTTGTCGTTCCACTGAATCAGTTTGCCGTTCAGTTTGCCATCTTTGAATTCTACCTGTTTGGACATCTGCCCATTGGGAAACCACTGTGTTTGTGTCCCGTTAAGCTGGCCGCGTTCAAAGTGCATTTCGCTCGTCTTCTTTCCATCGGCGTTCCAAGCAATGCTGGTGCCGTCCGGCTTGCCGTCCCGATAGTCGGTTTGCTCGCGGATTTGCTTGCCGTCTTCACCGTAAACAATCCATCGGCCGTCGCGCTGGCCTGCTTTGTAACTGACTTCGCTCTGCTGCACTCCTTTATCAGTAAATAGTGTCCAGTGGCCGTCGAGTTGGCCGTCGATGTAGTTTTCCACCTTGGCTTCCTGGCCATTGGGATACCACATGTGCCACGCGCCGTCTTTTTTCCCATCAACGTAATTTCCCTCTTCCAGTTTTTCCCCGCTCAAATAGAAGCTGGTGTACGGGCCATGATTGACCATCGAATCGTCGCTGTACCGTTTTACCATGCGCCGAATCTGCAATTTTTTGTTGGGGTAAAGTTCCTCCACGGTGATCTGGCCCACAAACGTCGGCGGCGGCGCCGATTTTTCCTCGAACACCGGTTTCACAGCGCCTTTGTCTGCCGTCGGCGTTGTCTGGCTGGCGGCCGGCGCGCCCGTTATATTATTTCCCTGCGAAGCATCGGCAGCCTTATCGGTGGTCGCCTTGTCGCCGGTTGATTTCCCTTGATCGCTGCCGCAACCGGCCAGCGCGAGCAAAAACAATGCTCCCGCACAGACTCCCATAACAAATGTTCGTGACCCGTAATGTGCCCATTTCATTGCCGCATTCCCCTCATTGATTTGTCGTCCAATCGTCCCCTTTTGAGGCCATGACCCTATCGAGCCCAACCCAGCCGGTCAACAATTCTCGCTTTTCCGCTAGTCGCTCCCTACCTTCCAATATGACATGCCGAAAGCCCTTCGTCCACCAAGCCTTGCGACGGGCCGTATCCAGTTTCAATATGGCCTAACTGTGCCAATCGAGAATAACTGTAGCCCGAAAGCAAACTGACCCATTATCTTGCATGCTCCAAATGCCAAACCATCCGCAACACGATCAACCAGCAATTGTTCGCCGCGGAGCCGTGGCCGTCATTGTGCGTAACGACCGGTTGCTGATCATTCGTCGCTCGCAACAAGTGGTGGCCCCGGGCATGTACTGCTTTCCAGGCGGCGGAATCGAACCGGGCGAGACAGAAGAACAAGCTGTCATCCGCGAACTACAAGAAGAACTCGCCTGCCGCATCCAGCCTCGGCGGCGAATTTGGGAAAGCGTTTCCCCCTGGCGCGTGCATTTAGCCTGGTGGCTTTCCGATCTCGATTCCTCCTCCACGCTCACGCCCAATCCGCTGGAAGTGGAATCGGTCCACTGGCTCACGCTCCAAGAAATGGCCACCCTTCCGAATCAACTCGAAAGCAACTATCGATTCCTGGAAGCGATTTCTCGCGGCGATGTGCCGCTCGAAATGCCGTGAGCGGTTGACGAGCAATCAGTGCGGATCGGCCGCTGCCGGCGAAGGTTGATCTTCCACTGTCGGATTGGCCGCGCTCGGCGTCAAATTGGCCGTCGCAGTTTTTGCGTTCGTACTGGCTGCCCCCGTACCCGTATTAGGCGCCCGGCGAATTTTCGCCACCGCCGCTCGCTGTGCCGCCGCTTGCGACGGTGTGGTCAGCGGCAAATTGGCTCCCGGGAAGGCATTGCTTGGCATCAATACCGTCGCCGGCGCTGGTGAAGCCAATACCGGCGGCGCGCCAAACGGCAGCATGGCAGCCGACATGCTGGCCGGAGCAGACGCTTGCAACCTGGCATTGCTGTTGGGCGAGGCTTGCAGCACCCAATTCATCAACTCCTGATACTTCGTCGTACCCACCCCGGTCGCGCCGGATGCCTGATGCGGCCCGTGCGGCTCCCGGGCTGCCGAAAGTAGCTTGCTGTCGATCGGATTGTCATGATCGATCCACTCCAGCGTGTTGTACAAATTTCGCTCCGTCAGCCGCCGCGTGGCAATTCTCTCTTCGCTCGATCGCAACAGCGTGAACGACGATGACGAACTCGGCCCGTGGCAACCCGCCGTGGCACAATAATTCAAAAGCATCGGTTGAATCGTGGCCGTGAACGTTTCCACGGTGCTCGGCGGCAACGATCGCACCAGCCGTTCCAACTCCTCGGCCGAAACCGGTTGTAATTTCCCCGTACTATCGGCGGCCGTATCTTGTGGCACATCGGGCTGCAGCTCCCGTTGCAGCCGGTTGTCCAAGGCAACGAGCCGCGGATTTTTCGAGTCTATCTCCATCGCCGCCGTAATTTCGCGCGCGGCGTAACCCAGCAATTTCTGCCGCATGCACCAGTCGGCCAAATTCAAATGGTCTTCAATTCGCCCCGCCACAACCCGATTCCGCTGCACGTTATACGCTTCATCCAAGGTTTGGCACAAAAAATCGACGTCGCGGCTGGCCAGGCGGATTTCCGTTCCATCCCCCCTAATCACATAGCGATCTCCCTGCCGCGAAACCACGCCGCTTAGCACTTCGCCGTTGCGCAGCACGACCAACTCTGTCTGCGCGTTGCTCGGGGGATCAGCAGCCCAAACGGCGCAGACAGGAATCGCCAACAATGTCAAAAGTGAGAATCGCAGCGCAATTCGGCCAATCATGGCGGCGGAAGAGTAGGAAAGTTGGACGTTGCAGTCAACGGCATCTGCAGCCAAGGCCTAGCCGGGACGGGCCAAATTTTCTAAAATCCCAACTTTTCCAGCTTTCGCACGAATCCACCATTCAAATATCACTCTGGAGAGTTTGCCGTCATGGAACGTACTTTCGTCATGCTCAAGCCAGATTGCGTCCAGCGCCGCCTGGCCGGACGCATTCTGACCCGCTTCGAAGACAAGGGCCTCAACGTCATCGCCCTAAAAATGCTGCGGATCACCCCCGAGCTTTCCAAGCAGCATTACGCCGAACATGTTAGCAAGCCGTTTTACCCGGCTCTGGAAAAATTCATTACCGGCGGCCCGGTCATCGCTGCCGTGGTGGAAGGCTTGGAAGCCATCCGTGTGGTCCGCGACATGCTGGGCCCCACCAGCGGTTTGAAAGCCCCCGCCGGCACCATTCGGGGCGATTTCAGCTCCAGCCGCCAAATGAATTTGGTCCACGCTTCCGACGGCCCCGAAGCCGCCCAGCGCGAAATTGCCATCTACTTCAAAGACGCCGAACTTTGCCCCTACTCCCCCACCGTCACTCCCTGGATGAAAGCCGGCGACGAAGGGTAAATCTCTCTTTCGCATCCGAGATTCAATCAATTCGATTCCTCAAGCCCAGCGGTTGCAATCCCTGGGCTTTGTTTGTTCCTGCACATCCCGCCCCTACTTGCACCTCTCCGCTTCAGCCGTAACAATGGCGGCTGTCCGTTGGACACCTGTTCACTTACCCTATCGGGTCAGTCAAACTTTGTTCCTCGCCCCTCGCCCCTAACCCCTAATCTCTTCCCTACGGCTCCTGAACCCTGAACCCCGAACCCTTCACCGCCATGCTCGCCAAGTTGCACACCTTTTCGCTCCTGGGCATCGACGCCCTCCCAGTCGATGTCGAAGTTGATGTCTCTCCCGGCGCGCTCCCCAAGACTATTCTCGTCGGCCTCCCCGAAGCCGCGGTGAAGGAAAGCACGCACCGCGTGGAACGGGCTATGGTTAACAGCGGCTTCATGCGACCGCAAGATAAAATCGTCATCAATCTCGCCCCCGCCGAGCTCCCCAAAAACGCCGCCTCATTCGATCTGCCCATTTCGTTGGGCATTCTGGCCGGCAGTGGCCAACTTCAGTCCGACCTGTTCGAAAAATACGCCGTCGTGGGCGAACTGGCGCTCGACGGCGTCACCCGCGCCACTAAAGGCACGCTCTCCATGGCCATGGCCGCCGCCGCGCAACCCGGTCTGCGCGGCATCGTTGTCCCTACAGAAAGTGCCGCCGAAGCCGCCGTGGTCGAAAACATCGAAGTCATTCCCGTTTCCAGCCTCGCTCAAGCGGCCGCCTTTTTTACCGGCGACATCGAAATCGACCCCACGCCGCCGCGGCTCGACGAATGGTTCCAGCAATACGCCGCCTACGAGCTAGATTTCGCCGACGTCCGCGGCCAGGAAATGGCCAAGCGCGCCATCACCATTGCCGCCGCCGGATCGCATAATCTGCTGATGCTCGGTCCTCCCGGTTCCGGCAAAACCATGCTCGCCAAGCGCGTCCCCACCATCATGCCGCAGCTCACCGCGGCCGAATCCATCGAAACCACTCGCATTTACAGCGCAATGGGTTTGCTCAAGCCGAACCAGCCGCTGCTGGCCACGCGCCCTCACCGCTCGCCGCATCACACTATTTCTAACGCCGGCCTGGTTGGCGGCGGAACCGTTCCCACGCCGGGCGAAATTTCGCTCTCGCACAACGGCGTGCTGTTTCTGGACGAGCTGCCCGAATTCAACCGCCAAACGCTGGAAGTGCTGCGTCAACCGCTGGAAGACGGCGCCGTCACCATCAGCCGTGCCCTCAACAGCACTACATTTCCGGCCAACTTCATGCTGATCGCCGCGCTCAACCCCTGCCCTTGCGGTTACCGCAACGATCCCCGCCGCGAATGCCACTGCACCGTGCCGCAAATCGAGCGCTACATGAACAAAATCAGCGGCCCGCTGCTCGACCGCATCGACATCCACATCGAAGTCCCCGCCGTGGCCTATAAAGAACTCTCCTCCGCCGTGCCCGGCAGCACCAGCGCCCAAATGCGCGAGCAAGTGACTCACGCTCGCCAGATGCAGGCCCACCGCTTCAACGGCAGCGCCACCCGCCAAAACGCCCACATGAGCCACCGCCAAATCCGCGAGCATTGCCGCCTTGACGACGCCTGCGCCAACCTGCTCCGCAGCACCATGACCGAATTGGGCCTATCCGCCCGCGCCCACGACAAAGTCCTTCGCGTCTCGCGCACCATCGCCGACCTGGCCGGCAGCGACGCCATCACCCCCACCCATCTTTCCGAAGCCGTCAACTACCGCATGCTGGACCGCCAGTTGTGGACGTAAAGCCATGAACCCTGAAAAACATGCCTTGTCATCAACAGAACCCAATTTCAGCGGGGTATAATATCCCAGGAGGCCCAATCCATGTTCACCCGTATTATTTCCAATCCGGCAATTCTAGCCGGCAAACCCTGCATTAAGGGCACCCGCATCAGCGTGGAAATGATTTTGGAGTGGATCGCCTCCGGAGCCACCCGTGACGATATTCTCCGTGGCTACCCGCAACTGCACGCCGAAGACGTGGAAGAAGCTCTCCGCTACGCCGCACAGTCCGTGAAAAACGACGTGACGGTCACTGCGGAGATCCCGTCGTGAAATTGTTCGAGTGCAAGCTGCTCGCTGATGAAAACATTCACCCGGATGTTGTTCAATTTTTGCGCCAGCAGAACTGCGATGTACGCGACATCCACGAATTAGGATTGGCGGGCCAGGACGATGATGCCATTCTCGCCGCAGCATTCCAAGAACAACGGACCGTATTAACTCACGACGGTGACTTTGGCCGCTTGGCCATCTCGCAGGGCATTCCAATCAATGGAATCGTGTACTTGCGTCCCGGACATATCGACTCAGCTTTCACTATTGCTTCGCTCCAGGCCATTCAAACTCAAGACCTGGACCTAGCCGCTCCGTTCATACTCGTTGCATTTCAGCGCGGGCCTCACGTCCGTGTCCGCTTGCGCCGCTGGTGATTGATCGTCCGCGCAAATTTAAGATAAGATGGTCGGGTCAGTCGGACCTTAACCATGTGAAAAGAAACGATTCGAAAAATTCTCGATTCATTTCCCTGCGACAAAGTGAACGTCGATGATTTCCTGTACAAGGTCGATTTATTCGCTCGCCTTGAAGAAGCCGAGCAGCAAATTGCCACAGGCCGCGTAATCCCGCACGAACAAATCGAGGCCGAATTCCGCGAGTGGCTTCAATAACAAATCAGGGCGTAATAATTGACACACCCTCTGTCAGTTTGGGAGAACGGCCATGAAACCGCAAGAACGATTTGCTGTGTTCGTCAAATCGCTTGGCGTTTGGCTATTGGTCACGGGCTTGGGAACACTTCCGCTTGCTACTTTTGGCTTGCGACAGTTTTCCGATGCGGAAGATTTCTTTTATATGATCATGCAAAGCATCGGCGAGCCACTCTTCATGTGTGTCGCGGGTTTGTGGCTGCTTCGCTCCAACTGGATTGCCGATGTAACCTATCCTAAGTTGGGCGTAACGAACTCTTCTGCCGATCTGTACCCAGATCAGTCAGCGACCAGCCTAGAATTATTCTCGGCACTCACAAAGACGCTTGGCGTTTTCTTCTTTCTTCATGGAATAACTATTTTGCCCCATGCGTTGTCTGATTATCACTCCGTTTCCGGCCCAAGCTGGGCACGACCGCTGCTTTTGTTTGAAATCATCGCAGTTTCGGCGAATTCAATTGTATTTGGCGTTTTATTGCTGATCGCAACCAATTGGTTTATCAGGCTCGGGTTTTCCGAGTTACTTGACGACACCAACCCAGCCGATAATGAAGTCACAACTTATAAATCGCCTCAATTAGCGCTCTTTGCGGTCATTGTGAAAACATTAGGTCTCTGGTTTTTCATCCACGGTCTCGCTAAGTTTCCTCATGCGATCACTCAGGCCTTCGCTGGTGGAATTGCCACCTCGTGGGAAGCCATAAAGCAATCCGCAGGAATTTTCGCGTTACCCGTGATGTCGGTGCTCATGGGCGGCCTGTGCTTTTTCGCAACCGATTTATTTGTGAAGTTGGCATTTTCTAAACGCCCTGCCGCAGTTCAATAAGTATGCCCCTCCCCGCAAACGATAATCCACTTAATTTCTCCCTCGATGCCCGCACGGGCCTGGCGGCGGAGAGGACATTGTGGGCGTGGGTGCGGATGGGCATCGCGCTGATGGGCTTCGGCTTTGTGGTGGCCCGGTTTGGATTGTTCTTGCGCGAAATTTCGGCGGCCACGGCAAGCTGCCGCTCAAGATGAAGCTTCAATCTGCAATTTCCACGCCCTCTCCCACCACGCGCACCCGCCCCTTGCCAATCAGCCGCAGCGCTTCGGGATACGCCAAACACTCCGCGGCAAACACACGTGCGGCCAGCGTTTCCGACGTGTCATCTTCCAGCACCGGCACGCTGCGCTGCAAAATAATCGGCCCGTGATCGTACTGGTTGTCGACAAAATGCACGGTGCAACCGCTCAGCCGCGCGCCCGATTGGAGCACCGCCTCATGCACCCGCAATCCGTACATGCCCGGACCGCAGCAACTGGGAATTAGCGCCGGGTGAATGTTCGTTACCCGGTTGATAAAATCGGGCGGCACCAGCACGTGCTTCAAAAATCCTCCCATCGCCACCACCTGCACGCCCGCCTGCCGGCACGGCCCGAACACCGCTTCGCTGAATTCTGCTGGGGTGGCGAATTTATTTTGCGGCACGACGAGCGTCGGAATTCCCGCCGCCCGGGCAATTTCCAAACCGCCCGCCTTGGCCAAGCTGGAAATCACTAGCTCAATCTTCGCATCCAAGCGTTGCCCGCTCCCGTCGGGCATGCCGATTTTCTGAATCAAATTCTTTAGCGTCGTCCCTCCGCCGGAAATCAGCACCGCCAAGCGTAGCGGAGACACAACTTGGCCGAGTGTGAATGACATGGAGAGTCTAGAAGCCGCAGATGAACGTGGAGGGCAAACAGCCACAGATGAACGCAGATTCACACAGATGATTTTAAACGCCTCGAATCTCGTCAATGATTAATTTCCGCAAAAATTCATCTGCGACCATAATCTTTTCATCCAATTCATCCGTGTTCATCTGTGGCTACTTTTTTTCGTTTTGCAGTTCGTACGAACAGGTGCATCGTTTCCTCGCCTAGTTTAATTTCAACCGGCTCAGCGTTTTCCAGCGGTCCAATTTTCAGCAGCATCGCCAAGGTTTCGCCGCGGATGTAATCGCCAAATTGTTCGACCGCCTGCCGGATTTGTGCCGATTCGCTGACTACACCGACTTCAATTCGGTCGGTGTATTCGCAGCCTGTGTCTTTTCGAGCCGTTTGAATGGCATGCACAATTTCGCGGGCCACGCCTTCAACGGCCAGCTCCGGCGAAATTTCGGTCGCCAACACCACCACGCAGTGCTTGCCCTGTGCCGCGGCCCAGCCGGGTTTGGCTTGCAGCCGCACTTGCAAATCGTCCCGGTCAAGCGCCTCGCTAAGTCCCGGCGCGCCGGGATCGTCCAACTTCAGCGACACCTTGCCCGCCGCTTCCATTTCGGCCAGCAACTTGCCGCCGTCGGCCTTGGCCAGCGCCTGCTTCACCAGCGGCAATTTTTTCCCCAGCCGCGGGCCGAGCCGTTTCAGGTCGGGCAGTACCGTGTAAGTGATGTATTGATCGGCCTTCTGCGTGAACTCCACGTGTTTGACGTTCAGCTCCTTGCAGATGACCGCGGTGTGATTTTCCAGCCACGCCTGCGCGGCCGGGTTGACCAAAATCACTTCCACTTTCGCAAGCGGCTGCCGCACTTTCAGCTTGGCCCCCATGCGGGCCGACAGGCCGAGCGAAGCAATTTCGCGCACCAAATTCATTTCGGTCGACAGTGCCTCGTCGATGGCAGCCGGGTCGCCCGTGGGGAAATCGCAGAGATGGACGGATTCAAGAAAGGGCGCAGGGCGCAGGGCGCGGGATGCAGGATCAGAACTATCCCCTGCGCCCTGCGCCCTGTCTCCTCCGCTTAAATTTCCCCACATCGCTTCGGCCATGAACGGCACGAACGGGGCGATGATTTTGCAGGTCGTCAACAAGCATTCGTACAGTGTCCAGTAAGCGTCGAGTTTATCCGGATCATGCTTGTCTTCAGCCCAAAATCGATCACGGCTGCGGCGCACATACCAGTTGGAAAGGGCGTCAACAAATTCGATGATGCGCTGCGCGGCGGTGTAGTTGTCGTAGGCATCCATATGCTTCACGACGGCAGCGGCAGTGCGGTTGAGCTCGCTGAGAATCCAGCGATCGAGTTCGCTGCGCTCGCGGATGGGGCGGTAGGTTTTGGCGGTGGCGAGATCGGCGGACGCTAAGCCGCAAGCGGTTTGCTCACTGCCCCCTGCGCCCTGTTCCCTGCGCCCTATCTCTGCCAGTGGCTCAAACCCGTCGATGTTGGCGTAGATGACAAAAAAGCTGTACGTGTGCCACAGGCGAAGCAGAAACTCGGGGATACTGTCGCGGATGGCCCGTTCGCTGTAGCGGATGGTGGTCCACGGCGGCTGCGTGGCGAAAAAGTACCACCGCAAAGCGTCAGCTCCGTATTTATCAAAAATTTCGCCCGGCTCACGGTAATTCCGTTTGCTTTTGGACATTTTCTGTCCGTCTTCGCCGAGCATGAGGCCCAGGACGATGCAATTGCGGAAGGGATGGGGATAGTCGTGCGTGAAGCCCAGGGGTTGCAACCCCTGGGCTTGCGGCGAAAACAGCAATGTCGAAATCGCCAGTTGGCTGTAAAACCAGCCGCGGGTTTGGTCGAGCGCTTCGCTGATGAAATCAGCAGGGAATTGTTCGTGGAACTTTTGGGCGGCGTCGCCGTCATTTCCGTTTGCCAAGGACCACGGTTTCCGAGTGCGACTGAGAAGAACCTTCACACGACTCCCAATTTTCTTCACGTCAAATACTGTCGCCTCAATTTGCTGTCCGACGTTTAAAGTTTCGCCAGATAATTGCTCAAATCGAGGCACAACTGCCTCGACACTGCCTAGTGATATAGTCGCCACATCGTTTTCAAACTTCTCCACGACACCGGAGACAATTTGACCGATTTTTTTCTGATAGATGTCGAACAAGATATCCCGCTCGGCTTCCCGGTTCTGTTGCTCAATCACTCGCTTGAGGATTTCGGATTGTTGCTTCGACATGGATGCTAGTTTGGCACTGTCGGGCAGTTCAGCGCGACCAACGGTCGCAGCTTTATTTTCCCCCTGGTAACCCCATTGGGCGAAGGGCATGGCGCCGCTGTCATACCAGCAGTCGATAACTTCGGTCACGCGCCGCATCCGCGCCCCTTTTTCAAACGGCGAATCGTACGTGACGGCGTCGATGTAGGGCTTGTGAACTTTCAAATCGTCGGCCAATTTTGGATTGGCTTTTTTCGCCGCGGCCCAAACTTCGGTCCCCTGAATGCCGGGCTTTTTCAACAGCTCGTCATAATTGGCCACGGCTTCCATTTTGCCGGTTTTCTCGCATTGCCAGATCGGCAGCGGGGTGCCCCAGAAGCGCTCGCGGCTGAGGGCCCAATCGACGTTGGTTTCCAGGAAGTTTCCGAAGCGCCCCTCTTTGATGTGCTCGGGCAGCCAGTTGATGTGCTGGTTGTTGTCCAGCATTTGCTGCTTGAACTCGCTGGTTTTGATGAACCAACTGCGCCGCGGATATTGGATGAGCGGATCT
>DATJYL010000032.1 GCA_035499655.1 Pirellulales bacterium | reverse complement strand
GACAATCAAGCCCAGCAACATCGCGGCCAGCAGGTGCACCGCCAGGTTGAAAGCATGGTAGCCGGCCGGGTTCAGCCCGCCGAAATGGTAATTCAGCGCCAGGCTCAGGTTCACCAGCGGCCGGCCGCTGGTGGGCAAGTCTTTGGGCGGATTCAGCGGCCCCGGCTGGCCGCCGGCGCCCAGCAGCGGCCACAGCCGGACCAGCGACGGATTCTGCTCCACGCTGGGCGCATCATCGAACACCAACGGCGAACCCATCGCCCGACCATACACCCACCACAACACGCCAAACAACATCACCACCGCCCCGGCCCTGACGAACAGCGTATTTTTTTCCCAGAGAAGATTTGCCGTCCCCGGTCGCTTCAAATGGATTGCTTTGCCTTGCATTTACTTCTCCACGGCCCCGGGACGATGGGCCAGCAACCACGAGTCAATTTGGGAGGCCAGCAGGGTTTGATTTTGTAGGCGGGCAAGTTCCAAAGCGGTTTGAGCCGCACTAATGGCGTCGCCGGTTTGGCCCACGGCGGCCTTCGTCATGGCTAAATTGACGTACGCCTGCACGTAATCGGGCCGCAAGTGCAAAGCCTGCTGGTACTGCTCAATCGCCTCGTCCATTCGCCCCACCTTCGCCAACGCATTGCCCAAGTTGCTGTGTGTTTCCGCGGAGTCGGGTTTTAATCGCAAGGCTTGCTGGTATTGTTCAATGGCCTGCGAAATGACTCCCGATTTGGCCAACACGAGGGCCAAGTTGTTGCGCGCCTCGAAATAGTCGGTTTTGATGTTCAGGGCCTGCTGAAATTGCTCAACGGCGTCTTCCAGCCGTCCGGAATTCAAATAGATGGTTCCCAAATTGTTGTGGGCTTCGGCGAAGTCGGGCTGATATTTAATGGCCTGTTTCAATTGCTCAAGCGCTTCCTGCGACCGACCGGAACTGACCAGCGCCATGGCCAGGTTGTTGTACGCATCAGCGTAATTGGTTTGCAGTCGCAGAGCTTGCTGAAATTGGTCAATGGCCTGGGACCATTGTCCGGCGTCGGACAAGCGAATGCCTAAGTTGTTGTGGGCCACGGAACTGTCGGGCTTCAACTGCACGGTCCGCTGGAATTCCAGCAGTGCTTCCGGCTTGCGATTGGCGTCGACCAGCGCGTTTCCCAAATTATTGTGGGCCAGCCAGCTGGCGGGATTTTTCTGGACGGTATCCTCGTACAACGCCAGAGGGCTGGCATACAGGCTGCTTTGCTCGCGAGCGAGAATCGTCAATGCCACAACGACGACGCCCGCCGAAATCGCCGCAGTCCAGCGAATTGGCGATGAAGATCGATCGAGAATCGACGAAATAGCCGCTCCCGCCAGCGCCACGACGGCGATCATTGCAATGTGTTGATAATGATCGGCCACCAACGAGTGCTTCATAAAGCCGACGTCGGTGAAACCCATCACGGGCAGCAACGCCACGCAAAAAAATACCCATGCGAACAATAGCGGCAGCACCCATTTCTGCCGCGACGAGTTTCGCTGCCACACCAGCACCACCGTGACCGCCAGCACGGCCAAAAGGGGCAGCCACCACAAAAAGTTACCGCCGTTGATGTCCCACTGGGGATACACAAACGACAAATTGATTGGCGCCACCGCCTTCGCCAAATAAAACCAGACTACCGCGCCGGCGCCCAACAACCGCTGCCAGAAAGTTGCGTCGCGGATGATTTCGCCCGACCCTTGCGTTTGAAACCAAATATCGACCAGCGTGAGCACAGCGGCGACCGCAAAAAACGGCGCACACCGCAACCCGTCGGACCAAGTGACATGGCCGCGCTGCCACCAGGCCAATAGCAGCAACACCACAGGCAATATTGCCACCGAGCCTTTGCTGAGCATGGCCAGGATGAATGCTACGAGACTCAGGTAGTACCAAATGCCGAATACTTCTTGACCGGCACTTGGGCTCTCCGCCCTTGCCCCACGTCTCTTCTCCGTTACCTCGTTTTCATTACTTCTCGTCCCTTGCTCTGCTTTCAGCCACCACAAAATCGACAACAAGAAAAACAACAGCGCCAATACATTTTTGCGCTGGGCAATCCAGGCGACACTTTCCACATTCACCGGATGCACGGCAAACAACAACGCCGCCAAAAAAGCGCCGGGAATGCGCAACCGCCGCAGCACCAGCCACACGAGCAACGAATCGACAATGTGCAACACCAAATTCGTGATGTGGTAGCCTGTCGGGTTCAGCCCCCACAGCCGCCATTCGATCCACAGCGTGGAATTGGTTACCGGCCAATAATCGGGAGCTTCTTTGGTGAACCAAAAACGATTCAGGCCGTTGGATGATTGGATGATCGAATTGTGCGTCAGCAGCAAGTCGTCATCCAGCACAAATCCGCCATGACGCGCCGGCCAGTAAGCCACGATTACGGCAGCGCTAATCAGCACGATGCCCAACCAATCACGATGGTCATCGACCCATTTGGTCAATCCTGGCAGCGCGGCATCACCGCGGCAAATTGACGAAGTTGCTCGAACCATTAAGGGCTTGTCGAGAGGCATGCTAGGGGCACGCGGCAAGGGTTTTCAATGCGAAATTAGCGCCGCGGAGAATACTTAAAAACCCTATCCCGCCGAAGCCCAATTGATTTGCTCTACGGAGGAAAATAAACCCGAGAAAACCTGCTAGCTGTATGACTACTGAGTGTGCAGGCTCGCGCGATAAGAATCCAACCACGCTTGGATTCTCTGTACCAGGTCCGCATTTCCCTGCGATTGCGCCATGTTCAGGGCTTGTTGGGCCGTCTCTACCGCTTCGGTCGAGCGTTGCAGTTGCGCCAAGGCGGTGGCCGCGTTGGCGCAAGCATCGGCATAATCGGGTTTCAATTGCAAGGCCGCCTGATATTGCGCCAGCGCTTCTTGCGGCTGCCCGACGTTGGAAAAGGCCACTCCCAAATCGTAATGAATCTCGGGATCATCCGGATCGCTGTTTAAGGCTACTTCGAAGTGCCCAATGGCTTGCTGAGGGCGGTTCAATTCCATGAGTGCACGACCGTAATTATCTTGCGCTCGTCCATAACCCGGCGTGAGCGCTAGAGCTCGCTCATAAAACTCTATTGCTTGGTCAGGGTGGCCGGTCAGCGCTAACATTGCGCCTCGGTTATTTAATGCCTCTGGGTCATTTGGGCATTCAGGATTGTTTTCCAAAACTCCGGAATACAGCGGCACGATATCACTGTATTCCCGGCTATGGTTCCAAGTTAGCCACATCATCGTCGGCACAATGACCGCAACTGGAATCAATAAAGCAAAATGAGCGGAGCCGACAGCCAAGTCATATAAATTTCTCCAGCATGCTGCAACCAGAGCGAGAATTCCTAACATGGCAAGTTGTTGATACCGATCCGCCACAGGTGCATACTTCATAAAGCCTACATCGGTCAAGCCAAGCGCCGGCAACAAGGCGATGCAGAAAAACATCCATGCCATAAGCAGCGGTCGACCCCAGCGAGTTTCGCGCCACCAAAGGAGGACCGCAGTGAGCGCCACGGCAGCTCCTGTCGGTAGCCACCATCGAACTTCATTGGTTTGAACATTCCACATCGGATACATGAACGAAAGCCCAATCGGCGCGAGCGCCTTCAGTAAATAAAACCACACGGCACAACCCGCGCCGGCCAAGCGTTCCTCCAAGTCCAGGTGCCGAATCGGATTAGTTCCGTGGGTCTGAAACCAAATATTGATTGGGACCAGAACCGCCGACACCAGCCAGTACGGCAAACTCCGTAATAAGTCCCAGCGCGTAATGTGCCCGCGTTGCCACCAGACCATCAACAGCAACACGGCGGGCAGAATCGCCACCGATCCTTTACTTAACATGGCCAACAGAAACATGAGCAGGCTAACGCCATACCACAACGTGGCCCGAAAGCTTTCGCCGGAGCTCGCACGCTCATTTCCGTGCGCTCCGCGTGTTTGTTCTGCTTTCAACCACGACGAAATCGACAACAAGAAGAACAATAAGGCCAATACACTTTTTCGCTGCGCGATCCAGGCCACTGCGTCGACATTTACCGGATGAACCGCGAACAATAATGCCGCCAGAAACGCTCCGGGCAGTTCTAATTGCGTCAGCACGAACCACACCAAGAGCGAATCGACAACATGCAGCAGCAAATTCGTCGCGTGATAACCCGTGGGATTCATTTCCCACAGTCGCCATTCCAACCACAAGCTACCATGGCTGATTGGCCAAAAATCGACCGCATGGGTGGTCCACATTTTGGCCCATCCATCGGGGGCTTTTATCAACTTGTTTTGAGTTAGAAGTACGTCGTCGTCCAAGAGAAAACCACCATGGATCGACGGCCAATAGACCAGCAATGTGCTGCCTGCAATCAGACAGATTCCCCCCATGATTTGCAGTCGCCGCCTACCCTGGCTGCGCATTTGCGTGTGCCAGGACGAAGCATTTTGAGAGGCCGGATCGTTCGACAAATTAAAGCCCCGGGGCGTAGATTGGCGCATGATAGCCCTGAGTGGATTAGGGGCAGCAAACAGAGTTGTTTGATAGCAAAGCAATTACAAAACAAGCAAAGCACTGCCGGGAAATTTTGAACGCGATTGAATTCACAGGTCTGTTGTGGCAGGAGTGTCTTTAGTTGGCAGTTTTCGCGGAATGTGTTAAGCAATCTTCATAGTATTTTAGTCGCGCGGCAATGCCCTGGGCCATTTTGGTTTCGTTGTGCGAACGGGCCAAGGTCGATGCCTGTTGTGCGATAGAAATAGCATCGGCGTATTGCTTCAAAGCGGCATACGCCGACGCCAAATTCACATAGGGTTGGATAAAATCCGGATCGATTTTCAGGGCCTGCTTAAAGTGGACCAGGGCTTCAGTAAATTGACCGTGCGAAGCCAGAATCAGCCCCAAGCTGTTTTGAGCTTGAGGAATGTCGGGTTTTAGCGCTAGGGCTGTGCGATATTCTTGTTCGGCCTCGGTGGAATCATCTAAAGCCTCCCAGGCCGCCCCCAGGCGATAATGGGCGTAAGCATAATTTGGAGAAATTTGCAGCGCTTGTTGGTATTGATCGATCGCTTCCTGCGGTTGATCTAAATCGGCAAGTGTGTCGCCCCAGTGGAAATGTGCTTCCGCGCAAGCTGGATTCAACTGCAAGGCTGTTTGGAAATGGGGAATAGCCTCCTGATATTTTCCTCGCCGCGACAATTCCAAACCGAGGTTACTCTGAACCAGCCAACTATCGGGATTTTTTTTCACCGTGTCTTCATAAATGGTTAATGCGTCGGCATACAAGGCGCTTTGCTGCCATGTCAAAACCAGAAATACAGTGCTGACGGCGCATGTTGCAAAGACCGTGGTCTGACGAACGGCGGCGCGCGGTTGTCGATAACCATAACTTACAGCCGCCCCTGCAAGTGCAACCACACTGATAATCGCTATCTGCTCGTAGTGATCCGCCACCAGCGAATAGCGCATATAACCGACATCCGTAAAACCCAGCACCGGAAGCAGTGAAATGCAAAAAAAAGACCAAGCAAAAAACAACGGTCGTGTGCGCTTGGCCCACCGCGATTTCAATGACCACATCAACAAGACGGTTACTACAAAGACTGCTGTCAGCGGCAGCCACCATAACCATTCGTCTGCTTGGATGTTCCACTGCGGATAAATGAACGAAAGATTGATTGGAATCAGCGCTTGGAACAAATAAAACCAGATCACAGCCCCCGCACCCAACATGCGCTGGATGGAAGTTACATGACGAATCGCGTCGACTGCGCCGTGAGTTTGAAACCACAAGTTGACCAGAGTCAAAACTACCGTCAATGCGAAAAAAGGCGCCGAGCGAACCACATCTTGCCAGGTTAATCGACCATACATCCACCACAGCAGTAAAATCAGCACCAGGGGCAAGATCGCTACCGAACCTTTGCTGAGCAGGGCTAGCAGAAAGGCAAGCCAACTCAAGGCGTACCACCATCCCGAACGTACCTGAGTTTCTTCTACGTTCTGTTGGCGAGGTTTTGTTGTGTGCAATTGTATTTTTGACCGCCGTTTTTCTTCCGCGAGCAGCCACCACAGAATCGACAATAAAAAGAAGAACAGCGACAGCACGTTTTTGCGTTGCGAAATCCAAGCGACACTCTCTACGTTGACTGGATGCACTGCAAACAGAAATGCGGCCAAAAACGAACCAGGAATGCGCAGCTTGCGCAACACCGCCCAAACGAGCAACGAATCAGCAACGTGCAATAACAAATTCCCGATGTGGTAGCCCGTGGGGTCCAATTTCCAAAGTCGCCATTCCAACCACAGCGTGGAATTGGTGACCGGCCAATAATCGAGTGCTTCGTTGGTAAACCAAAAGCGATACAACCCGTCGGGAGCTTTAATCATCGGATTGTAAACGAGCAGTAGTTCGTCATCAAAAATGAAGCCCCCGCCGTGTGCCGGCCAGTAGATGATCAACACGACAATGAAAATCAGTGCCGCCCCGCTGTATTTTTGAATCGGCGGCGTCATCCACTGCGGCCAAGAGCTTGCCGCGCATGTATGACTTCGTGAAGAATCATTTTCAAGTGGCATGAAGATCAGCGGCTTTCGTGCAATCGCGATCCGAGAACGGCAAATGAAATTTCCAAGTTATCCGTATTGCGGTTCATTTTACCTCGGTTGGATTACGAGTGTTGCACTTTTGCCGGATTTTCGGCTGGGCGCAGGGCAGATTTACGAATGTCCTGAATCGACGCTCGGTTCTTTACCAGTGAGATAGAGATTCGTCGACTCGATCAACTGCCAGGCGCGGCAATGGCAAACAGCAAGTTCCGCGTGGAGATGTACAACACGCCGTTGGCCACAATCGGCGTGCTGTAAATGCTGGAGCCCATGTCGATGCCCCCCGGCTTGCCGTCAGCGTCTTTGGAGATCAACTCCATGGTTTTGCCGAACTTGAACACCAGCATGTTGCCGTCTTCGTTGCCAATGAACACTTTGCCGTCGGTAATCAGCGGCGAGGCCCAACTGGCCGCCAGCATATCGTAGGTCCAGTAGGCTTTTCCGGTTTTGGCGTCGAGGCAATGGATGATGCCGCAGAAATCAGCCACCATTAAAATATCGTCTTTAATGGCCACGGTGCCGCAGGTGCGGTGCATGGTTTCTTCCGGATCGAGCTTGCCATTGCCGTTGAGATCTTGCCCTTCGTAGTGCCACACACAGGCGGAGTTGGGATTGGCGCGCGTAAAGTCGCCGTCGGCCTCGACGCAAGCCTGATTTCGCTTGGGCGGAATTGGCGTAGTCGGATTGGCCGAGTTGAACACCAGTTCCGGGCTTACGTCGCCGCGCTTCGTCGGATCGATGCACCACAAATGTCCGTTCCCTTCGCCGTGCTCCGGATCTTCTCCCACACCAATGTACACCAGCCCATTGTAAATCACGGGTGTGGCAATAATGTGATTTCGGTCGGCGCGATCGAGCGTGTACTTGGCTTTTTTCGGGTTGCAGTCGAACTTCCACAACAGCGTCGGTTTGCCGCCGGTGGTGCGCGGATCGAAGCTATACACCCAGCCGTCGCCGCAGCCCAAAATCGCCTGCGGCTGGCCGTTGATTACCGCATACGTCGGCGACGACCATTGGCCGTGCAACACGTTGGGTCCGGGCGAATTGTCGGTCCACAGCACCTTGCCGGTATTTTTATCGACGGCAATAAACGTGGGCGCGTACGGGGCGGGCAAATTGATGTGCGCTTCGTCCACACCGTTGCTGGTGTTCACAAATAGCACGTCTCCGGCCGCAGTGATGGAGCAGTTCGACATGTTGTGTTGCTGCGTGCCTAGTTGCTTCATCATGTCGAGCACCCAAATCACATCGGCTTCTTTGTCTTCTTCCCAGGCGGCGTTGGGATTTTTCTTGAGCGCCATTTCCCGTTCGTTGGTCACCGGGCCGACGTTCTTTCCGCCGCGCAGTCCCGCCGTACTTAGACACCGCACTTCTCCGCGGTTGGACACGTACCACAGCCGATCGCCTTGCACCAAGGGGGCGCTGCACACGCCTTCATCGGGCCAATCGTTCACGCGGCCGGTGGGAAGTTTTTCGTTGCTGTCTTGCCAGAGAAATTGGCCTGATTTTTCGTCGAAGCACAAGAGCACGCCCAAATCGACGTCGGCCGAATAGCGCTTCAAATACGCATGGCCGTTGTTGGTGCCCACGTATACGTGCCCGTTAGCGACCACGGGATTGCCGTAACTTTTGAAGCCCAGCGAGGCCACCCATTTGATGTTTTTAGCCCCTTTGTTTTTCCACGCGCCGGTATCGGCGTCGAATTCGCCGGGGTTCCAATCGGCGGGAATGTTTTTGGCCTCCGGCGTGTTGTTGCGGATCGACGAGCCGCCCCACATGCTCCAATCGTTCGGCCCCGCGCCGACGACTTCCGCCGCATACTGCGTGTATCCTTCGACGCCGGCCAACTCGCCTTGGGCGGTCGCGGCCTGCTGGCCGAGATTCATGCCTGCCCCTGCCCCGCCGCCGGAAACTCCGGCCGATGCATCCGCAAGTGCGTTGATCGGCGGCCCAGCGTTAATTGGCGGCGCGACATTTCCTGAATCGACGGCTTGATCCGCCCGCAGATTTGCAAGCGCCGCACACAATGCCGCCAAACTAGCAGGCACGATCAGAAATACCAATCGTACGCGAAATTTCGAATTCGTCACGTCGATGCTCCTCCTCAATTCACGTTAGCTCAGTTGCCTTGCTTGGAATCCTTAGCGCTGACTGACGGCGGCACATTGTTCGACACCACGCTCACATTGTCGATGTAAATTTCCGCGATAGTCGATTGGCCAAATAAACCAGGACTGCCTTGCAAATTTGGGACGTCGTCGACGGCTTCAATGGTCCACTGGTCAGGTTCCGGTTCGCCGCGAGGCCAAACTTTCCCTTTGAGCACGGCTTTGCCGCCATCCGTGCCGGCGGAAAATTTCATCGTGTACCATTTATTACCCTGCCAATGGAACGGAATGGTTTTGGAAAACCGTCGCGCCACTTGCGGCGGCCAGGAGCGAATTTGCAATTGCTGGCTGTTGCCCATCAGGTCCAGCGTGTACCGCTGCGCAATCAACCCCATGTCAGGCAAGCCCATCACCCGGTTTTCGCTGGTGCTGGTCGGGTTGATTTCCGACGCGCTGGGCGTGGAATCGGCTTTCGTCGCCAGTGGATTGACATCGACCGAAGTCGCCATCGTGGCTGCCGCCTGCGGTTTGTATTGACCCTGCAAATCGGCCTGGATCGTGTAATCGTGCATGTCGTCGGGGCCCATCCAACTTTGGCTGCGCGTGCCTTTGGGAATGGTGGTAATTTTCACCATCACTTTGTCGCCGTCTTTTTCAATAATTTTGTGGCGGTAGCGGGCGCCGATCCACGTCACCGGCGCTTCACCCGATTTCGGCGCGGCGGGATTGTTGGGATCGGCCTTCAGCGCGATGTCGTTGAAATCCCACTTCCACGGCAGCGGCGGTACCACACGCAACCGAGCCTGGCCCGAAACATCACCCACTTTGGCCGTGACGATGCTGGCAAAATGCGCCGGTCCGGTGGGCGCGGTGTAAACACCGTAAGCATCGAACGAACCGGGTCCGTTCACTTCCCATTTGGGCGTCTGGCTAACCGCCGGGTTCGAAGACGGCAATTCTTGTCCACGGTCGTTGAATAGTCGCACGTGGAATTGTTGTTTTTGGCCGGGCTTCAACAGCAGCTCGCCGGGCGTCACTTGCACCCAGGCCGGCTTGTCCGTATCTGAAGCTGCCGCCGGTTCTTCCTTTGGCGCGGCGGGAATTGGCGTGGCCTGGGGCTTGGTATCTTTTGTGCCCAAGCAGTACAAGGCTGATCCGGTGGGCAAATAAAGTTTGCCGTGCGAAACCGCCAACGAACCACTCACTTCGTCCGCATCGGGCAGCCGCATCTTCGATAAAAACTTAACGCCGTTTTCGGTCGGCTGCATCACGTGCCAGGCTGTAGTGGAACAGAGATAAATTTTCCCGTCGGCAAACAATGGCGATGCCCGCACAATGGTTCCAATAAGCTTCGTGGGCTTGTTGCCAACGAGTTTTCCCGATTCGGCGTCGGCAATATATAAGTTGCCCGAATCGTCGGCGCTGTAGACGCGGCCGTTGACGACCAGCGGCGACGACTTACTGGCCAAATCTTTCAGAATGTGCCAGACCTCGTTGGTTTTGGTAATATCGCCCGTGCCCGTGCCGCGAAAACAAACGAGCTCCCCGGCGGTGGCGTTGTCCAAATTTTCCTCACCCTGGGCCATATAGACTTTGTCGCCGATTACGGTGGGGGACAAATTCAGCCCTCGCCGCGACATTCGGAAAAACCACAGTGGCTTTCCGGTGCGCGGCTGAAAACCCCACACCGCGCCATCGGCCGATCCAATGACCATCACCGCTTGCCCCTCGATGACCGTGAAAACCGGCGTGCTATATACAGTATCTTCCGGTTTGGGCTTGGTGCTGGCGAACCACCGCACTTCGCCGGTGTTTTTATCCATCGCCAAAATTCGATGGGCGGGGATCGCGGTATCTCCCCAGCCGACCATCACGGCGTTGGCGATTACCAAATCTTCAAACAACGCCGGCGAATGCGTGCGGCCGCCGTAGGGGCTGACCATGCCGAACTCTTCACCCAGCGAGCGCGACCAAACGGTTTTGCCCGTTTCGCCGTCGATGCACGAGAAATACCCATTCACGCCCTGCGAATAAATGCGGCCGGTTTCCGGATCGCCCGCCAGATTGCTCCAGCCCACCCGTTCCGCCGGCACGTCGGAAAGAAACACATTCCAACGGTTCTCCCACAGAATGTTCCCCGTGTTGGCGTCCAGACAAATGACTTCTTCTTGTTCCTGTTTGGTGTCGGGCTTGTAGCGTACCTGGGTGTAAACCTTGCCATTCAGAATGATGGGGGACGAAATGCCGGCCGCCTCGGGGCGCTTCCAGAGCACGTTTTCCCTGGTATCGGGATCCCATTTATCGATTAGGCCCGTTTCCCGCGAAATGCGATTTTGTTCCGGTCCGCGCCAGTTGGGCCAATCGAGCGGATCGGCCGCAGTGCATGTTTTGCTGCCGCCGACTGCACCGAGCCAACCGACCAGCATCAAGCAACAAGATAGACAATTAATAATATGAGTGAGAATCGAAGCAGAAGCGGGCAGACGGCGGAATCGCATGTCGGGCTCCAGGCGAGGTCCGGTTATCCGGTATAGGCAAGGTGGGATACGTTTAGAATAAGCCTACGGCCCCACGAGAGCAAGCCGGCGAAAGGTGTCATACCGCTTGCCGAACCTAGCGATAACCGCCCGTTTCAAACTGCATTTTCTCAGACTCAGCGAGACATTTCGCCAGTGCATGTGCGCAGTGAAGGGCGCTGAAAATCGACGAATTCTTAGCGCCATGCGATGCTTCGCCGCCCGCTGATCCTGGAGTAGCCCCTGTGAATGCTCGCTCCCGTAGTCTGCCGCAGTGTTTTGTTCGCGGTAAATGTTTTCCCTTCCGACGATTACGATAACATAAACTGCGGAGGATTTTCAGGAAGTGCCTGATGTAATGTGTCAAATCGAACAGACTTTTACGAGCCGGCAAAATTTGCAGTCACTTCGGTCCCGACATAAGCGGCAAGAGTGCTACAGCTTTCGCGCGCGACAAGGTTTGCCGAACGGTTGCCGTAAATCATTTGCATAAAAAAACTTCGGGCAACTCAAGGGGCTGCTGGCGTGCGGCCGATACGACAGTTGTCCCTTGAAGAAATCGCGTGCTTTTGCGGCACGTAAAGGGCGCGCTGGACAACCGGTTCAGTTTTTCGGGTCAAGGAATGGCTCGGCTGGTCCCGGCGCAATACACCGTGTGGACCGTTGATTTCGATCCCACCTTACTCGGCTACCCGCGTCCGATCCCAACCGTTTGGCAACGCCGCCTCGGGCGGCCCCACCTGCCTGGTCGTACGATCGTTAGCGATGAGAAGGCCAACCGGCGCTGTTTGTCAAAACAGTGTCTGTGGGATGCGCGCAAAATCTACGGCCCAACTCGCAAAGGAGACGTTGCTCGATGAAACTGAAACTAGTTTTTGGTGCGCTCATGCTATGCATGAGCCTGGCCGGCCAGAGCTATGGGTTCGAGATGCTCGACCGTATGCTCGGCTTCGGCGACTCTGGCAGTGATTGCAACTGCTGTGAGCCAAAATGCTGCGAGAAAACCTGTTGTGCCGCAGATCACGCTTGTGGCTGTGAAAAATCTTGCGGTTGCGAACAGTCTTGTGGCTGCGAAAAGTCCTGTTGTGCCGCCCCGGCTTGCTCGAGCTGTGGCTGCGAAAAGTCCTGCGGTTGCGAATCGGCTCCTGCTTGCAGCAGTGCGCCTGCCTGCAGCAGCGCTCCGGCTTGCGCCAGCTGTGGCTGTGAGAAGTCCTGCGGTTGCGAAAAGAGCTGCGGTTGCGAAAAGTCCTGCGGTTGCAATAGCTGCTGCAACAACTGCTGCCACAAGAGCTGTGGCTGCGATTTGTTCGGTGGTTTCTGCAGTCTGTTCGATTGCCACCATTGCTGCAATAGCTGCTGCAAAACCTGCAACAGCTGCAGTAGCTGCGGCTGCGAAAAGAGCTGTGGCTGCGAAAAGTCCTGCGGTTGCGAATCGGCTCCTGCTTGCAGCAGTGCCCCTGCCTGCAGCAGTGCTCCGGCTTGCGCCAGCTGTGGCTGTGAGAAGTCCTGCGGTTGCGAAAAGTCTTGCGGCTGTGAAAAGTCCTGCTGTGCCGCTCCGGCTTGCTCCAGCTGCGGCTGCGAAAAGTCCTGCGGTTGCGAATCGTCCTGCGGTTGCTCCAGCTGCTGCAATAGCTGCTGCCACAAGAGCTTCTGCGAGAAGAGCTGCGAATGCCATTGCTGTGGCCCAGCCAACTACTGCTGCCTATTAGACCTGTTCAGCTGCCACAAGTGCCATCACTGCTGCAATAGCTGCTGCAACACTTGCTCCAGCTGCGGTTGCGAGAAGAGCTGTGGTTGCGAATCGTCTTGCGGCTGCGAGAAGGGCTGCGGTTGCGAATCCGCTCCTTCATGTGGTTGCAGCGGTAGCGCTCCGGCTGCTGCTCCTGCCGCTCCGGCTCCGGCTCCGGCCGCTGCCACCGGCACCGATGCCGCTCCCATGCCTCCGGCTCCCATGGCCGATCCTTCGGCTGCGATCCCCGGAACGCATCGCGTCGTCCAGGCCAGCCAGTATGTCCGTACGAACTAAGTGCGGCTTACGTTTCGATTGATTTTAACGCTCTGCCCGGTGTGAAAACGCCGGGCAGAGTTTTTTTATGCGCGGAGAATTCTCACTTCGTGATCATTCTTACGTCGTAGCTGCTGTCGTTTGACGGTGGTTCGCAAAACCCGATTTCCGCTTACCGCCTATCGTCTGTCAGGCTGGCCGATTAGCATGACGGTATGCCAGAACCGTCTGCTACCTTCGCCAATTTGCGTGTCGCTGCCTTCGAGAGTCGCCGCAGCGCCGAGCTGGCCGATTTGATCCGCCAGTATCGTGGCCAACCCATCGTGGCTCCCGCCATGCGCGAAGTGGCGATTCCCCGTAATCCGGAAGCGGTCGATTTTGCCAATCGTGTCATGACCGGCCAGGTCGATGCCCTGATTTTCACCACCGGCGCCGGCGTGCGACGGCTGGTGGAGCAAATTCAGCGGCACGTCGACCGCAGCCGTTTTCTATCGGCAGTTTCCGATGCCATGACCATTGCCCGGGGTCCCAAACCCGTTGCCGCGTTGCGTGAATTGGGCATTGAACCGCGCCACCAAACTCCTGCGCCGCACACTTGGCGCGAAATTTTACAGGTGGTCGATCGGGCTGTGCCGCTGGCGAATCAAACCGTCGGCCTGCAAGAATATGGCCAGCCCAATGCCAGTTTATTGGCTGGCCTGGAAGCACGGGGCGCCACGGTCATCAATCTCCGGCTATACCATTGGGAATTGCCGGAAGATACCGCCGCATTGTCAGCCGCGCTGCGGCAAATTGCCGATGGTCAAATTGAAGTAGTGCTATTCACTTCCAGCCATCAAATCATCAACGTGCTGCACTTGGCCCAGCGTACTGGGCTAGCAGACCAATTGCGACAGGGCCTGCGCGGGGCCGTGATCGCTTCCATCGGGCCCGATACCACCGCCACACTGCGGCAAAACGATCTGCCGGTCGACGTACAGCCCAATCAGCCCACGATGGAAGATTTGGTCGCCGCCGCCGCTGCAGAAGCGGCCAAAGTGCTGGCGAAAAAGCGCTGGCTGGCCTCCGTCGTTCCCGCGGAAGCAAAATCTCCCGGCCTCACGCCCGATTCTCGGCAGCCTTTGCCTAGCCAATTGGCCGACCAAATGAAACCGGCCGCGCTTGATCCGGCCGACCCGGTTTACGACAGTCTGTTTCTCAAAGCTTGCCGGCGCGAACCGGTGCCGCACACGCCCATTTGGCTCATGCGGCAGGCGGGCCGTTACATGCCGGAATATCGAGCGGTGCGGGAGAAAGTCGGTTTTCTGGAACTGTGCAAAAACCCCGCGCTGTGTGCCGAAGTGATGGTCACCGCCGTCCGCCGCTTGGGTGTCGATGCCGCCATCATTTTTTCCGATTTGCTGCCGATCTTGGAGCCGATGGGATTGGACCTGGAGTTTTCCGCTGGCGAGGGGCCGGTCATTCACAATCCGGTGCGCGAAGCGCGCGATGTCGACCGCGTGCTGGAATTGGAAAGTGTCGAATCGCTCAGCTTTGTGATGGAGACGGTTCGTCAAACCCGCGCCGGGTTGCCGCGCGGCCTGCCGCTGATCGGCTTTGCCGGCGCGCCGTTCACGCTGGCCAGTTACGTGATCGAAGGGGGCGCCAGCCGCAACTTTCTGAACACTAAAACGCTGATGTACCGCGACAGTGGCGCCTGGACCGTGCTGATGAGCCGCCTGTCGCGCGCCATTACGCGCTATCTTAACGCGCAAATCGCCGCCGGCGCGCACGCCGTGCAACTATTCGATAGTTGGGTCGGCTGTCTGAGCCCAGACGATTACCGTCGCTTTGTGCTGCCGCATGTGAAAGCGGTCATCGACGGCCTTGTGCCAGGCGTGCCGATCATCAACTTTGCCACGGGCAACCCGGCGCTGATTCCGTTGCAGGCCGAAGCGGGCTGCGATGCTGCGAAAGGCGCAATTATCGGCGTCGATTGGCGCATTCGACTGGATGATGCCTGGCGGGCGATCGGTTACGACCGCGCCATCCAGGGAAATCTTGATCCCGCCGTGCTGCTGGCCGATCGCGCCGAAATCCGTCGCCGCACCCAAGAAGTGCTGCAGCAGGCCGCCGGCCGTCCGGGGCACATCTTCAACTTGGGCCACGGCATATTGCCGCAGACGCCGGTCGATAATGTAGTCGCTTTGGTGGACGCTGTGCATGAATTGTCGGCCAATCGCTGATTGATTGCTATACTGTTTGGCGTCCCATGAAGAGGAGACAGCCGCATGCGATTTGTTTTTCTGGCGCTTGGTTTGATCGTCGCTTTTCCGCCGCGGGGAAATGCTGTTTTCGGCGCCGAAGCGGAAGTGATGATTGTTGACGAAGCGGGCCAATCTCACCGACTCACGGCCGCCGACATTGCCAAACTGCCGCAGCGCACTTTGAAGGCCAAGGCGCACGACGCCGAAAACGAATTCAGCGGCGTGTCGCTGGTCGATTTGTTGCAATCGGTCGGCGTTGAATTCGGCGACAAGCTGAAAGGAGCCCGCGCCGGCACGGTGCTGGTGGTGGAGGCGGCCGATGGGTATCGCACGGCGTTCGCACTGTTGGAAATCGATCCGGCCACCACCGACAAAATAGTGCTGCTGGCCGACAAGAAAAACAGCCAGCCGCTGGACGATAAGGAAGGTCCGCTGCGATTGGTGGCGCCGGACGAAAAACGTCCCATCCGCTGGGTACGCTGCGTGAAAACATTGCGGGTAATCAACGTGAAGGATTTACCGCCCCTGGAAAAAACTGCACTCACTGGCAGCAACCAAAATTGACGCTCGCAAAGCAAACTTTTATGCTGTGGGCGGTGTTTTGGCCCTGATTGAAGGACATGACCATGCGTGCGAAATGGATTGTGGGTGTTTTGGCATTCGCTGCGGCAGCGACTGCTTGCGCCGACGATGCCACGCCGACAGCCAAGGCGCAAGATAACGCGC
>DATJYL010000031.1 GCA_035499655.1 Pirellulales bacterium | reverse complement strand
TAAAATGGCCGGCGCAAGTGATTTGACGTTGTATGCCCCCAAAGTCAACTTCGATTTCGCACAGTTTGCCATCAGCAGTCATTTCGACAAGTCGCTGCAATTCTTTCTCGACTGGTCGAACAAAACACAGCTGAGGCATTGTTGTTGCCAAACAGCGAAAATCCATCACCCTCTCCCAGCAACTCCATGCAGGGAGAGGCGAGAAAACCCACGGTAAATCAATTAGCCGCATTCCGCAAACTACTGAACTTGTGCATATAAGGACTTAGACACCAGCCGGTCTGACCCCCTGAACCCTGAACCCCAACCCAAAATTGGGCCACCCGTTTGCTATATTGTGCCCGCCAGCGCGCACTCGTTCTTTGACAACCTAAACGAAACTAAGGAACTCTCAAAAAACTCCCTCTCCACTTGCGGGAGAGGGCCTGCCTGAGTTCATCGAAGGGCCAGGGTCGATCCCGGCGCGCCGGGAGAGCCCCAGGGATTTCCACCGGAGATGCGTCAGTTTAATGTAGTGGCGGCCGGGCACCATCCGAAGGATGGTCGCAGCCGCTGCTGCTACGCAAACCCCGGCAACGGCTGAGGACAGCCGTCGCTACATCATACTGGAAATCAAACTGAGATATTGCCCGGTTTCGACGGTTTTAATACCCGTTTTCGTCCGTTTACTGAACCGTTTTTCACCGTTTTTTCCCGTTTTCACCGCGAATGAAAAGTTTGTCAGCCAACAAACTTCTCCGGATCATCAAAGCAGCCCGGCTACGTTTTCTCCGTGCATTCGGGCTCCTCTGCACGTTACGACAATTCGTTTTCGCGAATAACCAGGCGGCGGATGGCGGTGGCGCGGCCGGTGGCGGGATCGATGTCGACGATCGTGCCGCTGAGCCGCACGTCGCCGGTGGCCACGTCAAAGGCCGTGGGCGTAAAGGTGAGCGTGGTTTCCAGCACACGATCAATCTGCCGTCCCAAAATGCTTTCGTACGGACCGGTCATACCCACGTCGCATTGAAACGCTGTGCCCTGTGGGTAAAGGCACTCGTCAGCGGTGGGCACGTGGGTGTGCGTGCCCAGCACGGCTGACACACGGCCGTCTAAATAGCGGCCCATCAGTTGCTTGTCGCTGGTGGCTTCAGCGTGAAAATCGAGCAGAATGACGCGCACTTCAGGAGGAATCGCGGCCAAGACTCGGTCGGCCGCTTTGAACGGGCAATCGACTGGCCGCATGAAGACGCGTCCCAGCAAACTGAACACGGCACACAAAACGCCGTTGCGGGCTTTCACCACGGCGAAATTTCGACCCGCAGCCTCGGCAGGATAATTGGCCGGCTTGACGATGTTGGCTTCGGAGTGCAGCATCTCAAACACCTCGGCTCGACGGTAAATGTGATCGCCCAGCGTGACTACATCGACGCCGGCGGCAATCAGCTCATGATAAATGGCCGGGGTCAGGCCGGAACCGCCGGCGGCATTTTCGGCATTGGCGACGACCAAATCGAGCCGCTCGCGCTCGATCAGCGGCTTGAGGGCCCGGCAAACAATTTGCCGTCCCGGTTTGCCGACAATGTCGCCGATGAGCAGGAGACGCATGGATAGCGGGGTTGATAATTAGCCCCTGGTCGTTGACCGGGGCTAAAAGGTTATCGTGCCAGTTCGGTGATGCGGGTTTCGCGAATCATGGTAACTTTGATTTCGCCGGGATAGCTAAGTTGCTGTTCGAAAGCGTTAGCGATATCGCGGCAGACCTTGGCGGCAGATTGATCGGTAGTGTCCTTGGAACTGGCGATGACGCGCAATTCGCGGCCGGCTTGAATGGCAAAGGCTTGTTCGACGCCGGGGAAATTTTTGGCGATTGATTCCAATTCTTCCATCCGCTTGATATACCGCTCCAGGGTTTCGCGGCGAGCACCGGGGCGCGAAGCACTGCAAGCATCAGCGGCGGCGACAAGCACGGTGTAGGGATGATCAATGCGGATATCGTCATGATGGCCCAGCGCCGCATGCACCACTTCCGGCCCTTCACCGTAGCGCTTCAATAATTCGGCGCCAATTTTGGGATGGCCGCCTTCCGCCTCGTGATCGGCGGCCTTGCCAATATCGTGCAACAGGCCGCAACGGCGGGCGAGATTGCCGTCCAGCCCCACTTCCTCGGCCAGCATGCCGGCCAAAAAGGCCACCTCGATGGAATGCCGCAGCACGTTTTGGCTGTAACTGGTGCGGAACCGCAGGCGACCCAGCAAATGGACGATCTTCGGATTCAGCCGTCCGACTTCGGCTTCCTGGACCGCCTCTTCGCCGAACTTTTGGATGTGTTGCTCCATCTCGGTTTGCGTTTCGGTCACCACTTCTTCAATTCGCGAAGGGTGAATACGCCCGTCGGCAATGAGTTTGGCCAGTGCCATTTTGGCAATTTCGCGGCGCACGGGATCGAAGCCGCTGATGATCACCACGCCGGGCGTGTCGTCGATAATCACGTCAACGCCCGTGGCTTTTTCGAAGGCGCGGATGTTGCGTCCTTCGCGGCCGATGATGCGCCCTTTCATTTCGTCATTGGGAATATCGACGGTACTGGTCGTGGTTTCGGCCGTGTGCGTGGCGGCATAGCGCTGAATGGCGGTGACCAAAATTTCGCGCGATTTGGCCTCGGCAATTTCGTGGATTTTGCGTTCGTGCTGCTGGATGATGGCGCCTTGTTCGTTTTGCAACTCATTATCGAGCATTTCCAGCAGGCGGCGACTGGCTTCCTCGCGGCCCAGTCCGCTAAGCTGGTGCAGCGTTTGCCGCTGTAGATCGAGCAGTTTTTGCAGTTCCTCGTTGCGGCGGTTGGTGTCTTCGATGCGTTCGGCCAGTTTGCGCTGGGTGGTTTCGACCATTTTTTCCTGTTTGCGAAGCTGTTCCGATTGCTGCTCGACGGCGTCTTGCCGCTTGTCCAGCGAGCGTTCCCGTTCGTGCAATTCCTGTCGCATTTGGGCCAGTTCTTTTTCCCCGGCCGCTTTTTGTTGGATGGCGTGCTCCTTGACTTCCAACTCGGCTTCTTTCTTGCGATTTTCGGCGTTGCGGTTGGCTTCATCGACGATCCGCCGAGCTTCGGTTTCCGCATCGCGCCGAGTAAGGCGATCTAACAGGCGGACAATGGCGAATGTCAGCCCCGCGGCCAACAAGGCTACAACAATTACAGTAATTGTATCTGATGGCACGGTCGCACGCTCCCCTCTGTGCGTATGGTTGGCGTCCGAGTGAGAGTGAATCAGCCTTGGTTGGCCGATTCGGCCAGCGTGGTCAGATTTTGGCCCAGCTACGGTGCGGCCGGCGAAGAAAACGGCGCAACGGTTTGCCAATTGTTAGCCGAAAGAACGTGGCCGACAAACAGAAGTTTGTTTGTCCGCCGCAATTGCTCAACCCTTCTCGATCACCAGCGGAAAGTTGGTCCAGCGGTGAATTGCTCCACACGATTTGCCGGTCCGCCGCTACCGCGCGCCCCACTAGGGGGACGCGCGCACAAGTGATATTCAGGGGCTGTTTGCATCCAACCAACAAAAAAACGGGTGGGGAGCATCATCGGGCTGTATTGCCCAAGATGGAATTCGGTCGATCGGCACCACGTGAAAACGGGCGTCGATTGTTTTCCACTAGGCAAAAAGCCTCGCAGAAGATTCCAGATGAAAAACAACAAATCCATCTGCTCACCGATCTTCAGATTTGGTTGGCTCGTTCTTACAGGCTCGTTAGTCAATTGGGAAAACCGAAGCAAATGTTTCCTCGCAAGCCGCCGATCCACCGACCAGCTGCCGCTAACACTCGAACTGATTTAGGTTTTCTCAGTTCGACGATATTCTGTTTCGTCGCTGGAAGCATTTGGCATGCCCAGCCACGCCACGAAAACCGCCTACTGTTAGAATATTATCAAAGTTGCTGCAAACTGCAACTGGATTGTTGTGGGACGCTTTGGAGGCAACCTATTCCGACGACTGGATTTAGTGATTGAAGCCGCCGCAGACATGCCTGCATCGTGGTACGGAGGGGCTAACTGCCTGTACCAGCGGAAAACTCGGTTTTTTATGGGTTCACAACGGTTTGAGCATCTAACCCTGACGCAAGGCTTTGGGCGGTTGTGCCGCCGGCCGTGGGATGAAGGTCCACAGGCATGGGGTGAGTGGCCGATTCTAACCGGTTATGATTCGTGCATGGAATACGCCAAACCATTGACTTTTGAGCAGCATTTCGCCATCAGTTGGCCGCCACACGAATGGCGCGATGTCACGGTGATGATTGCAGTTTCCGGCGGCCCCGACAGTGTGGCGCTACTTCGGGCTATGCAAGTGGTGAAGACTGAAGTTGGCGGGCCGGGCCGGCTGATCGTGGCGCACTTCAATCATCGGCTTCGTCCCGAAGCCGACGACGATGCCAGGTTTGTCGCCGCGCTGGCCGGACAATTGAATTTGCCTTTTGAACAGGGAGCCGCTGAGGTTGCGAATTTGGCTGCCCAGCGCGGCGATGGCGTAGAAGCTGCCGCGCGCCAGGCCCGCTACCATTTTTTCGAGCACGCAGCCCAACGATTGGGCGCCAGATATGTGGCCACCGCCCACACGGCGGACGACCAGATTGAAACAGTGTTGTTCAACATTCTCCGCGGAACCGGTCTGGCTGGGTTGGCAGGCATGCCGCGGGCACGGCCGCTGGGGCCGGCGGTGTCGGCCATTCGCCCGCTTTTAAACTTGCTTCGTGATGAAGTGCTGAAATACTTGGACGAGCTTGGCCAGCGATATCGTGTCGATTCCAGCAATGCCTGCCACGATTTCACCCGCAATCGACTTCGCCACGAACTGCTTCCGCTACTACGCGAAAAGTATAATCCGGACATCGACGGCGCTTTGCAGCGATTGTCGCAACTGGCCGGCGATGCGCAGCGTGTCATCGAGCGGCTGGCCGGCGAACTGCTCGACCGCTGCTGGATGTCGACCGCAGAGCATGAGATTCGGCTCAGCGTGGGGCCCTTGGCCGGCGTCGAACAGCACTTGCGTCGAGAGGTATTCGTCGTGATGTGGCAACGCATGGATTGGCCGTTGCAGAACATGGGTTTTGCCGATTGGAATACCTTAGCGCGGATGGCGCAGGGTCCGGAGGCTGATCATTACGATTCAGCCCGCAGAAATTACGATTCAGAACGCAGCAATACAGTTGCGCAGAAGCGGTGTTTTCCTGGGAATATTGTAGCAGAGCGGCGGGGTGATGAATTAATTCTGTCGAGGTAATCGCGAAGGATTCCACATCCTCCTCCAACCCTCTCCCACGGAGAGAGGGTTGGAGGAATACCGTCATCCTTCGCCGGGCCCTGCCGTGCCGCCGGTAAACTCTTTGTCCTGGGCGGCATGACCGGTTAACACTTGAGCCTGGTAACCGCCTTGGGAACGGAAGTAGACGATCAGGATAAAATAACAGACGAACATGACGCAGGGGAAAATCGCCATCGTGGCCAATGCGCCCTTTTTTGCCGCTTTCTCCGTGGCGGCAATGGTGTCTTGATCGGCTTTGGGGAGCGTGCTAACGTTCGCCGGATCGATGGATTCGTAACTGCCGAAGACGCTCTGTTTGGCGGTGCTGGACTTAACGGTTTCATACAGGGCCGGCTGCTGCTGTTTCAATTCATTGGTTGTAGCCTTTTCTTGCAGCAGGCCGATGAAAGGCATTCCCAGCACGCCCACGGCCAACATGCCGACGCCGCCCGTGGCGTTGAGCGTGAGAGCGCCCCCTTTCGGAAATTGCTCCGAAACCACCCCCAGCATCGTCGGCCAGAAGAACGATTTACCCACTCCGTAAAGCGTGGCGGCGGCGAAAATTGTCATCCCTGACGCTTTGGAGAGAAAAATCAGACCGCAGGCCGCCAAGGCCGCACACACGGTCAGCAAACCCAGCGGCGAAAGCTTGTGTACAATCGGCCCCGCGACCAGTCGCAAGATAAGCATAATCGCCGAGGTGTAAACCAACACCCAAGCGGCGTTGTAACCCAGCGACTCCATTTCCGGGGTCATCAAACTGGTAATCCAGTTGTCCGTGCCCAATTCGGTCGTGGCCAAGGGAAACATAATGAGCAACAGAAAAATGAACATCGGCCGGCCCAACGAACGGGCAAAAATACCAAAGCCCAGCACAATCACGGCGGCAATCGCCAACTGCACCTGATTGCCCAGGCCGAAATCATTTCCCAGTTCGCGCACGATGAGCGGAAAGGCAACCAGCGCGCCCAAAATGCCGAACTCGGCCAGCATATCGCGGTAAGAGCTGCCGGCGGCCACACGTTCGTTGATGGGAAACTTGCACGATAGCATCATCAGGCCGTAGACCAACACGGGCAGAAAAATCATGCCTACTTTCCACTCCCAGCGAATGTCCCCCATGCCGATGGCAATCAGCCCTGCCAACACCAATCCGCCGGCCCAACCGGCGTGCAGCGCATTCAGCCATTTGGTTTTGTCGCGCGAAAACATGGTGGCGACGACGGGGTTCACCACCGCCTCCACCGTGCCGTTGCCTAGCGCGAAAATCAAATTGCCGATGTACAGCAGCCAGTAACCGGTTTGCTTGCCGGCGGCCACCGCATCAGCGCTGGCACCCGGCGCAGCCAACACCAGCGGCGCACAAATCACAATGATGGCGTAGGTCACGTGCGCCACAAATGCAAACACCATGGCGCGGCCGTAGCCGATTTTATCGATGAACAAACTGAACAGAATGATGCTGATGGCGAACGGCCAAATGCCGGCTCCGCTAATTTGCCCTTTTTGGACCTCGTTCAATCCGAATTGCGCGCCCCAGGTATCTAACAGCGACCCGCGAATCATGAAGCCGAACGCCGTGGCGACCAGCGCAATCCAGCATGCCCAAAACAGCCGACGATCGTTCCCGTTGACCATGTGACCCTCCGCCTGAGTCAGAATTGTTGCCTGAATGCGACAGCAGTGCTGGCGCGGGAATAGGTCCGTGAGTATAACCGCCAGGGGGCTGTGTAAATCAAGGCGATTTGTTGATTTCGGGCAAAGCCGGCCGGTTTTTGTCCCGTCTTGTTCGAGATTGTGGCGCGGCCTACCATAAGCGGCCTTTTTGCGCGCCGAAGTGACGGCGGCGCAATCGTTTCGCATTGCTGGACCGGCGCGATCGACGCCGGCAATATTGTGCTGCGCGATTTTGTCTATGCTTGTTGGTTTGCCTTCAAATGGGGACTGCTGGCTGCGCTGTTGGCGGCGGTGGGGCTGGGGCTTTATTTTTACGGCCGGCTGAACGACGAAATCCGCATTCGCGTGCAGGCTAAGATTGCCGCAGCTTATCCGAACCTCAGCGTTTCAATTCGTTCGGCGCAGTTGATCGACGGTCAAGGAATTGAAGTTCGCGGCCTGTCGATCAACGATTTGCGTCTGGCCGGCGCGCCGGCAGAGTTGGCGTACTTCGACGAAGTGTTGCTGTGCTGCCAAACGAGCCTGACGGAGTTGCTCAAGCATGAGCCAAAGATTACGCGGATCATGGTCCGACGTCCGCGGTTGCAGGCGGCCCGCCTGCCGGACGGATCGTGGAGCGTGAGCGAACTGCTGCCGTTGCCGAAGTTAAGCGACCATCCGGCCGAAGTGCAAATCGAAAATGGCCAGTTCATTGTGTTCGATTCGCAGCGCAATCCGCCCATAACCTACGATGTTCACGACATCAATCTCAGCCTGAAACCGACAGGTGATTTGGCAGCGTCCAACGCGGCGGTGTACGAATTGCGTGGTGCGTTGGTGGCCGACCACGTGCAACAAATTCAAATCACGGGGCAGTTGAATCGCACGACGGGAGCCGTCGATTTGAACGGCCTGGTCAACGGCATCGATATTTGTCCTGAGCTGATGGCCGCTATGCCTCCGGATGAGGCCGTTCGTTTGCAACCCTTGACGCCCCTACGCGGACAGGCCAATTTGCAATTTCATGTGGTGCACGATTTAGCCCAGGCGCAGCCGTGGCAGTTTGAAGTTGCCGGAGAATTGATGTCGGGCCGATTCGACGATACGCGATTGCCCCAAGCATTGGCCGATTTACGGGCGAAATTTCATGCCGACAACCAGGGCTTTCAGATCAGCGACCTAACGGCGCGCAACGGTCCCACGGCGCTGCGTTGGAGCGCGCGGGTCGACGGCTATCAGCCCGGCTCGCCCATGATGATCGAAGGGGAAGCTTTGCACGTTTTGGTCGGTCCGCAATGGGAACCCCTCCTGCCGCCCAACTTTCTGGAGCAGTGGCGGAAGTTCCAGCCGGCGGGCGAAGTGAATGTCAAAGATACCCAAGCGGTTTTTGACGGCCAGCACTGGCAGTTGAAGGCCACGGTGGAGTGCTTGAATGTTTCGCTCTTGTACTACCGGTTTCCTTACCGCGTGGAACACGGCAACGGAACTCTGCAGTTGAGTTGCGATCCGCAAACCCGGCAAAACCGGCTGACGCTGAA
>DATJYL010000030.1 GCA_035499655.1 Pirellulales bacterium | reverse complement strand
CATTGGGCGAGCAAGTTTTCTTTTCCGCAAGTACAAAGGTGTGTTGGCATGAAACGCTTTGTTGGTAAAAAACGCTTCTTCTTGATGCTGTGGGTCTTGAATTGGGTTGTCGTGGGCAGCGGCTGTTGTTGCCGGTGGTTCCAATCATCATATGCTCCCGCGCAGCCCGTGTGTTACGCCCAGCCGGCCGCTCCGCCTGCCACGTATTACACGGCTCCGGCGGCGCCAGCGGTTACGCCGACCGTGGTTCAATCTCCCGCCTGCGCTCCGGTAGTCACACAACCGTGCTGCCCGTGCCAATGTCAGTAGGTCGATTGCAAAGCAACGCATGTGGCGAGCCATCGTCCAATTCATTCGCGATGTTCGCCAGGCCATCGAGCGCTGGTTTGCCGACGACGGCCCCTTGATGGCCGCGGCCACGGCCTACTATTTAGGCCTGTCGTTTTTTCCCTTGTTATGGGTGTTGATTGCCGGCCTGGGGTGGTTTCTCCAACACACGCATCTGGGCCATGATGCGCAGGAAGAAGTGCTAACAGCCATCGCACAGAATGTTTCGCCTACGCTAAAGGACTACGTGGCTGATTCACTGAAGGTGGTGCAAGATCGCTCGATCATCAACGGCCCCATCGGCCTCGCCACCGTGTTGATTACCGCGCTGGCCGCCTTTGCGCAGCTCGATTCCGCCATGGACCGTATCGCCGGCCAGCCGGTCGGCCAGTCGAAAAGCATGCTCGCCCACGCGTTGGCCTTGGTTGTGCAGCGCGGCCGGGCTTTTTTAATGTTGTTGGCGTTGGGCGCGGTCATTGTGCTGGTGTTTTTGACCGGAATTGTGGTGGCCGCTGTCGAAGCGCAAACGACGGCGATCGTGCCTTTGGGAGGTTGGTTTTCCGACGCTTTGCAAATTGCTGTGGCGCTAGCCATTAACGCGGCCGTGTTCACGCTGCTGTTCCGCCTGTTGCCGAAATCGCCCGCCGGTTGGGCTGACTGCTTTTACGGCGGATTGTTGACGGCCGCCGCCTGGGAAATTGGCCGGCAGTTGCTAAACATATTTATTGCCCGCAGCCGGTATACGAGCGCCTACGGCGTGGTAGGGGCATTTCTAGCGGTGCTGTTGTGGTGTTATTACGCGATTAGCATTATTTTGATCGGCGCCGAATACATTCAAGTGTTGCGGAACCGCACTGAGCAACCATCGTCTGGCAATAACATTTGAGATGGCAGCAAATATCGACGTGCGCGATGGGACAGGCCGAGACAGGTGAAAACCATCGCAGCGTGGTTCGCGATTACGACCAATGCGCGAAGAATTCTTCCAAAGCGGCCAGCGAAGAAAAATGTGCGCCGATCCGCGCACGGAGAATTCGATCGGACACCATCTTGTCGAGCAAGTCGTCCATCAACTCACGATTTGTCGGCAAGGAATTGGAACCTGATGTGCCGCCCCCAGCAATCGCCACGGTTGATATGGGGCGCGGGTTGGTGTAGCCCTCGTTCGTGATGGCCGAAGAACTTACGACCGGCGCAGCCGCGCTGCTGCTGGTGACTAGCGTGGAAGTGCTTTGCGTCACCGTGGGAGAACTGTTTCCGCCTCCGCCCTTTAGAATTTGCAAGATGTACTGCAAGTCGGCGCTGGTGAAATAGCCATCATGATTTACGTCGTCGTAGGTCGCCAGTAGAGCGGCAGTGACGCTGTATTTGGTCAAATAGTCTGGCAAATCGGTCAGGGCCATCATTCCCGCGGCAATATCGGCGGCGTCGAGCTGCTTATCTTGATTAAAATCGCCTAACACTGGCGGTATCACCACCGCTTGATTGGACACATTGCCGAAACTCACGCCCGTAATGCTTGCGCCGGCCACGACGTTGACAGCGTACACGCCACTACTGGGCGCCGTCTCGGTGAAATTGGACGGAGTGATTTCGCGGATATAATGTTCGCCCGGCGATACATTCGTGAATTTGTAATTGCCGTTAGCGTCGGTGGTGACGCTGAAGTCGGCGCCGGTGGTAATTTGCAGGGACCAGCTATTCAGCGTGCCGCTGTCTTGGGCCACGGTATCGGCGACCTGCAACGTCCATACTCCGTTGGCGTCGGTCCCGTTCAACGTGGAGAGCGTACCAATCGGCCGGTAACTTCCCGTGAACGGCGCGCGGCCGCTGGAAATCGACGAGGAAGCTTGATCGTCGAAAATGGTGTTCGTGTAATTGTGTCCATTGCGGCCGTCGTGGCTGGCCAACACGATTTGGGTGCCTGTGGGGCTAATCAGCGTGATGACCAGGTCAGAATCGTACGTGTGGGTGATGTTTACCTCCACGTTCAGATCGTCGATGGCGCCCACAATCCCGGAGATTTTTTCGGTCGAAGTAATCGTCGTCACGTCGGGAATTGTAACGGGAACATTGGTCGAGGCATACGTTGCTTGCACGGCCGGATCGAACACGCCGTTATCGTCGACATCGTCGAATACCGTAACCCCTGACATACCTGTCTCGCCGCTATTTTGCACACCGTTGCTGTTGGCGTCGTTGTAGACTGTGCCGGAAATACTCGAGCCCAGCAATCCGGCGACAACCAAATTCGCCTTGGGACTGCCCAAGCCAGTAACCAGATCGTAACCGGCGGCCGCCGCAAAGCCGTTGTTGCCGCTGGTGATGTCGTGAAAATCAGTGGACGGAAGTTGGTACAATAGCGGCAGGGTTTGCGTACTGCCATCGAGCGAGCTTAACCCCGCCAGGCTGCGTCCTTGATCGGCAATGGCAATTAACGCGGCCCAGGAGGGCGTTGCAAAGCTGGTACCGCCGACCTGAATCCACGGCGTGGTGGTGCCAAAATCGTAGGAATCGTAAACGCCGACGCCGCTGTTGGGATCGGCGTCGAAAGCCACGTCCGGGTTGGCCCGCTTGGTGCTGCTTTGCGTGACAATGCCCGATTGATACGATGGCTGCGATTCATACGCGCTAACGCCGCCGCCGCTTCCGCTCCAGCCGCTTTCACCCAAATAATCGCCTGCCGAGTCAGTCGACAGCGTAGTGCCGCCGACGGCTAGCACATCCGGCGAGTAAGCGGGATATCCGCTGGGCTCGCCATCATCGCCGGTGGCCGCCAGGAAAGTAACCCCTGCGTGGCCGCTGGGAGTAGTGAAGTACGTATCGTAAGAACTTTCGCTGGAGAACTCGCTGCCACTAAAGCTCATCGAGACGGCCACTACGCCGGGTTGGCTGCGAGCATAATTCACAGCGGCTTGGATCAGGTTGGCATCGCTGGTGCTGGTGGCTTCCACCAGCAAAATGTTGGCGCCCGGCGCCAGGGCGTGCGACCATTCCACATCGAGTGCGGTTTCCAGTTCCCAGGTGTCGTCGCCGGCGCCCTGTTTGCCGGAGGGGTCAGTCGTGGGGTAATTTGTGGTGCCGTTTTGCGCCACCTGGGTGAAAGTTGGCGGGGCTGGCAACCCAAATGCCGTATCGAAAGCAGCTAAATCGGTTTGAATCGTAGGATCGTGATAGGCGTCGATGATGGCAATCGTTTCGCCGGTGCCATCTCCCACGATGCCGCCGTTAAACGAGATTTGGTTAAAACCGTATGCGTCGCGAATTTGCGTCGGCGTTAAACCGACCGGTCCGCTGCTGGCCAGAGGCTTCAAGCCGCTGCTGGAAAACAGCACGACATTGGTATGCGAACGACTGGCCGATGCGGAGCTGGCGGACAGTAAACAGCGCAGCTCCAAAACTTCGAAGCTGGAAACGTAATGCCCAACACGGCGATTCGGCGCTTTCGACGCGGCGAGTTTACCCGGGCGGCGGTTGTGAGAAATGGCTTGCGCTGGGCTATTCATGTATTCAACTGAAGTCGAGCCGCTTCACTCTATCGAGAGCAGATGATTCCCGTCGTGTGGGTCCAAGGTGCTTCGAGTGCCATTTGCCCTGGCGCCTTGCCCTGCGCGAATTTCTCCTAGGGAGCGATCGACCAGATAGGGGCCATTGTCGGATTAAATTGCGCAACTGTCAAGAATTTCGGCATCGGCAAGGTTCGTTCTCTAATCGAAATCGAATCCTTGGCTGCTCCCCCATTCGAAAGGGTTTTTAGGAAATTGGCGAGGCTTTTTTGGGTGCGGAAACTTGCGAGTCATTTTGTGGCCCGGCAAAGTTTGCCAATTTTATCCGAGCCGAACCGACAGCATCGTCAGATTTTACCATCCGCTATGCCGAGCGCATTTGGGGCTGCGAAACCTTGCCAACCATGCCGATGATGCTTAAGGAACCCCTGATGCGTATTGGATAAACCCGCCGGAGCGCATCCCTCGTCTGGTTTCCACCCATCCTTCAAGAACATTGCGTCCGCGCATCCGTGTTGTTGTCGCTTCGCGTTTGTCGCCCCTTGCATTTCGCTTTGCTGCTGATTGTGTTCATGAGCCGAGCCACTTGTATTCGCCGCCTTTTCTCAGCAGGTGCAGCCAGCCGGCCCCATCGCACTGTGCCGGGCGGGCCATGCGCGCTGTGGGTTCGGCGGCCGATTCGGCCTGTTGTGGGTCGAATTGCCGCGGCCTGTTTGCTGTCACTGCTGGCGTGGCCGGCTATTGCAGCGTTTGCTGCCGACACGCCCAACAATTATTCTGATGCGGCGACTATCTACCCCAGCATTAAGTTTGCGTCGCAGGCGAGTATTGCCCCGCCGGCAATGATCCCGCAGGATTCCGATAGGGCGGCAGCGATAGACGGACTGGCTACATTTTCGCAACAGGAAGAAACACCCGGCGATGCTCCTATTCGATTAATTTCGTTCCAGCAGCCTAGCAATCTGGCAGAAGAGCAAGTACCGCCCGGAATGATGTTGCAACAAATGGTGCAGCAAGACACCCACGCGCCGGACCTGAACGCGCTGGCCAATCAATCGGCTTATTGCCCGCCTCCAACGGCTTCGGCGCCGGATGTGACGGGCGATTATCATTGCGACTGCAACGCCTGGCACTGGCAGGTGCTGCCGCAGGGCATTATTTATCAGTCGTACATGGCCGGCACCAAAGAGCCGCGCTTCGCCACGTATTTCGATCAGAACAGTGTGATGGGCGACATGTGGGATGTTTCGCTCGGCGCGCGGGCCGGCATTTTTCGCTACGGAAACGATGACCCCAATTGGCCCGAGGGTTGGCAACTTGACATTGAAGGCGGGGTTTTTCCGCGGCTGGATCCGCAGGGCTTCAGCACGCCGCTGATTGGGGACGATTTCCGCTTCGGCATCCCGCTGACTTACGGCGGCGATCGGTGGGAGTTCAAGATGGGTTACTACCACATCAGCGCTCACTTGGGAGACGAGTATTTGCTGTACGTCAACCCGCTGGCCAACCGCATCAATTACGTGCGAGATTCCGCCATTTTGGGCGCCGGCTACTTTTTCACCCCTTCGTTCCGCACGTATGGCGAAGTGGGATACGCCGCCGTCGATGGCGGCGCCAAGCCGGTGGAATTGCAATTCGGCTGCGAATGGATGCAAGCCCGCAACACCGGATTTCGCGGCGGTCCATTTGCAGCCATCAACGGCGATTTACGTCAGGAAGTCGATTACGGCGGGAATGTGAGTGTGCAATTCGGCTGGATGTGGCGGCAATATGCCCGAGGATCGAACTTCCGCATTGGGGGCCAATACTTCTACGGCAAGGACGACGAGTACGAATTCTTCAATCAAACGGTCTCTCGTTTCGGCTGGGGCATGTGGTACGACTTCTAACGTCGTTCCCCAGCATTCTTCCGGCTTGCATCCCGGCAATTTCCGCGGACGGTTTAGCACTGTGTACCCCGTGGCCAGTCGGCAAGCGGGTGGTTATGCTGAGAATTTGATCCAGGCTTAGCCGGCAGTCTTTTGCGGCGCAAGGTCTATCGTTTTCAATCAACACTTCTTCTGGGAATCGCCATGAGTTGTACATCTCCCGCTTCTGTTTCCTCGGCTGCGCTCATCGTTGCAATCGGATTACTGCAGACCCTAATGACTGCGTCTGTATCGACGGCTCGGGCCGATGACAACGACGCGCCCAAAACCAGTCCCGTGGCGATAAGCGACCCTGTGGCCAATGTGAAAATCGAGCGGGCGTTTCCCAATTTGAGTTTTGCGAGGCCCATTTTCCTGACCTCTCCGCCCGACGGCACGAATCGTGTGGCGGTCATTTCGCAGTATGGATCGATCCTGATCTTCCCTAATGACGCCGGCGTGGAAGACACCCACGAGTTGCTAAACATCAAAGATCGAGTCGTGTATCACGACAATCAAAACGAAGAAGGCCTGCTGGGGTTGGCCTTTCATCCCCAGTTTAAGGAAAATGGGCAATTTTTTGTGTATTACACCACGACGGGTGCGCAGCATACCGGCGTGCTGGTGCGGTACCACATTTCGGCCGACGATCCTAACCGCGCCGACCCTGATAGCGCGGAGGAAATTTTCCGCTCCCCTTCCAAAGAATTTTGGAACCACAACGGCGGCACGATTCTATTCGGGCCCGATGGTTACTTGTATCTGTGCCTGGGCGACGGCGGCGCAGCCAACGACCCGCACGCCCACGCTCAAGATATTTCCACCGTATTGGGTAAAATCCTGCGCATCGACGTCGATCATCCAGACGGCGGAAAAAAATACTCCGTGCCCAAAGATAACCCGTTTGTCGACGTGCCTGATGCCGCCCCGGAAGTGTGGGCCCTGGGTTTGCGAAACGTGTGGCGGATGTCGTTCGATCGGCTAACGCACAAGTTGTGGGCCGGCGACGTAGGGCAAGACACCTGGGAAGAAGTCGACATCATCGAGCGTGGGCATAACTACGGATGGAACCAGCGGGAAGGATTTCATCCTCTGGTGGTCAAGAAAAACAATCCCAACCAGCCGGGTCCGCCGCCGGACAAAACGTATGGAACGCTGACCGAGCCGCTATTCGAATATCATCACGCCGTGGGCAAATGCATCGTGGGCGGGCACGTGTACCGCGGTAAGGATGTGCCCGAGCTGCAAGGCGCTTACCTATTTGCCGACTACGTGACCGGCCGGGTTTACGCCCTGTGGTACGACGAACAGGCCGGGAAAGTGACGAGCGTACAGCCGATTGATCCGCCGGCTGCCCCATCGAATGGAAACAGCGGTTTTACCTTCGGTTCCAAAGGCCTGGGCATCTTCAGCTTTGGCGAAGACGAGGCGGGAGAAGTGTACTTTACGACCGTCCAGGGCGTGATTCAACACTTTCGCTCTGCGGCAAACTCCGCGGCCAAGTAAAAAAAGTAAAGCCGGGGCGTGTTTTATCGGCGGCGGCGGGCTGCCCACATTGCCGGCAACGCCAAGCCGAGCAATATCAACGAACTTGGTTCGGGAACCGTTGCATTACTCCCTCCACCGCCTTCCAGTTCGTGGGTTATTAAGTACTGCACATCCGCGCCGTTGATCTGTCCATCGCCATTCTGATCGAGCACAGCATACAATTCATCGGTGGTCAGCGGAATTCCGTAGGGATTGCCCGCGGCGGTTGCATAAAGCGATAAATTGGCCAGCGCTTTTTCCTCCGCCAGAATGTCAACCGCATCCAGGTGCTTGTCGTCATTCACGTCGCCGGGCAAAAATGTTAAGGCAGGCATGCCGCTGGCCGGTTCAATTTCGCCGCTGGAGCCGGAGACGAATTTAGCGCCGGTGCCAAAGCCGGTGAAGTTAATGAGGGCGAGCTGATCGGCATTTAGCCCGCTGGGGAACGATAAATGGTCAGCGCCGGGGGTCCAGTCGTCAACCTGCAATGTGGAGGAAGTTCCCAATTCCCCGCCGCTGGCGTTGAATTGAACCGTCTCGCCACGCCCGCCAATTCCCATATCCAAATGTGTGGTGGCGCTATTTGGCAAAGTCAACGTGCCAAAACTCTGATTGACCAAACCGGTTCCCAAGCTACCGGCCTGAATCGTGATGCCCGGCAGGCTGTCCATGCCTGTCAATGTGAGTTTTCCGCCGCCGGTTTTAATCAGGGTGACGCTCCCCGAGACGAGGCCACTGAGCGTAATATTGTGAGCAGTGCCCACAGAGTCGGCGGCTTGGATAACGGTGGTGCCGGAGGCATCCGTCAGCGAGACCGGAATATTTGAAGACCAATCGGCCGTGGCGCCCAGCACTCCGCCGCCCTGCGCTAGCACCAAGCTGGCGTTACCGGTGCTCCCGGTCGGGTACGTTGCTTGGATGCCGGAGCTGCCGATGTAAAGGGCGCCGGCAGTGGTTCCGTTGCCGATGGTAATCAGGGCCGTTCCGCTGGTCACGGTACTAGAAAAAATATTGATTCCCGGCAGCGTTACGGTGCCGCCGTACAGATAAATATTGGCAGCATCGCCGTTCACACTGACCAATTGCATAGGACTCGTGGACGAAAGCGTACCGTTGGTAACTTGAAAGAATTCTGCCCGCGCACTGGCTCCAGTGCCGACCGATATGGGGCCATTTACCGCCAGTGAACCGTTCGTCATCGAAAATGTGGCGGAGGAATTTCCCGAGCCGAGCGTCAGGCCCGTCATGGTCGTGATACCGCCGTTAATGATGACGCCGCGCGTATACTTGGGGATGGTGACATCGGAGGCCGTGAAAGCACTGCGTGCAATATTGACGTTCCCAATCGTGTTGTTGCCGCCGTCGATTTGCAGCAGCCCACCGTCGGCATTGGTCGTGGAGATGTTGGAGAAATTGGTGGTGGAACCGGGTTCAATCGTAATCACTCCGCCGTTGCCGTTGCCGGTGTTGTTAACGCCCGTCAAAGTGACGGTTCCTGCCGTGGCGGTAAACGTGCCGCCGTTCACGTAAATACCTCCAACGGTTGTGCTGCTGGCCAACGCGAACGCCCCGCTGAAGGTATAGGAAGCGGCCGCGTCAATCTGCAGAGTGCCACCCGCCAAGGGCGATGTAAGTGGCACCGTGTTTGTCGCCGCTTCCAACTCCAAAGTGCTGGAATTGCTAAAGGTTGGCACGTTCGTCAATGTCACCGATCCCCCCACCGCCAACACCCCGCCGTTGATGGCTAGGGTGTTGTTAATCGTCAAAGGTCCGCTGAGTGCCATGGTTCCTGCACCCGTCTTGGTCAGGTTATCGCCTGTCAGGCCCGATGGGTTGGTGTTCGTGTAAATTTGGCTGGTATCCACTTGGACGGTGGGCGTGGTCCCAGAACCAAGTACAACGGTGCGAGCCGTCGAGTAGCCCGTATTGACTTCCAGCGTGCCGTTATTGATGGTCAACGTGCCGCCGTTGCCCAAGCTCGTTGCGGAATTCACGCTCAGAATGCCGGCGTCAATGGTGGTGTTGCCGGTGTAACCACTGCTTCCATTCAAAGCCTGTGTTCCGCTTCCCTGCTTGTCGATGCTGACCGCCCCGCCAGTATTGTTAATGGCTCCGGTGAATGTGGACGTGCCGGTGGAAACATTAAGGATAATTTGCGTCGTGCTGCCATTCGTGTTGTCGACGGTGCCGCTGCCGCTGACGCCTGGCAAAGTCGGAGATGTAGCATTCACATCGAGCGTGCCAGGGGAAGTAATGCTGACCGATCCAGTGCCCAGTGCGGTGGCGGTACCCATTTTCAATGTGCCGCCCGTGATTTGTGTGCCGCCTTGATAACCATCGCTGGTGCCATTCAACGTGGTGATGCCGCTACCAGCCTGAACGACTTTGCCCGTACCCGTGATGTTGCCACTAAAGGTGTAGCTATTGGAGCGATTGAACGAAATGGTGCCGTTGTCGGTTAAATTGGTGCCGCCCAAGGTTCCTGAAGTCGGAGTGCCGGTGCTGCCCAATTGCAAAGTGGCGGTGGTACCGATGGTAGTATTGCCCACGTAGTTGTTGGTGCCGGTCAAAATGACGGTGCCGGGTCCATCGGCTTCGAATTTTCCATTGCCTCCGATGTTGCCGTTGAAGGTCATGCTATCGGTGGGATTTGTCGTAGTCACGACGGTGTTGGAGTTTAACGTAACGTTGGAATTAATCGCGTGATTACCCAACGATACGGTCACAGCCGCCGATGTCGTCCCTACTCCGGTATCCAGCGTCAGCGTTTGGCTGGCGGTAGGAGTAATGGCGTAGGACGAGGCACTGTTGAAGCTGAGGGCGCCCACGGTTTCGCTGGCGTCCAGGTTGACCGTCGTCACCACCCCCGCGGGCGTACTCAAAAAGCTGGCGGAATCGCCCGCATTATGCGGAACGCCTGCGTTCCAGTTGTTCGTGTCGCTCCAGTTATGGGTGGCCGAGCTATTGGTGGAAATCCAGTTCGAACTGACCGCAGAACTCACGCTGTTCACATCCAACGTTACATAACCGCCGCTCAGCGCGAACGAATACGTTGTATTTGGCTGCGCGTTGAGAATGTGCGGGTTGGTAGCCGAAGCGGTGGTCCAGGTGCCGTCCAGTCCCTGGCCGCCGATGCTGCCGGTGTACTGAAACAAATTGTAAACATGATTCCCGAGCGAAACGTAAGGGGTCGTGCCGCCAACCGAGTATAAATTAATTCCCGTCGTGTCGAACAACGACAAACCGCCCGAGTTGCTGATGGTGGCCTGATCGTAACTGCTGTCGCTGGCGAATTCGA
>DATJYL010000029.1 GCA_035499655.1 Pirellulales bacterium | reverse complement strand
CAGGCAAAGCACGTTGCGCAATTTCGACGGCCTTCCTGGCCAACGCCACCGGCGACCGCGTCATCGCACGTGTGGTTTCCATGACGCATTGATGTAAACTGTTTTCCCATTGGAATCAATAGGGTTTCAACAAAGCCAGATTAACACGGATGAAGAAATTTCCGTTTTGACATTTCCGGCGATCGAAACTTTTCAATCGCTTGTTTGTCCGATCTGAGTTCATCTGTGTTTATCTGTGGCTTCTCCGTCTAAATATTTTTAATGTGCACTCAGTTGCACCAGCGCCGGCACCGGCTCCGTCACGGCGTAACCTGTCGGGTTGGTGCGTTTGATGTAATCTTCAAACTCGCCACGGAATTTGCGAATGGCGTTTTTAATGGGCCACGCGGCGCCATCGGCCAAACCGCAAATGGTGGTTCCGGGAATAATGCCAATTGAATCGCCAATCTCCAGCAGCAAATCCAAATCTATAATCCGCCCTTTGCCGGCTTTAATGCGATTGAGCATCCGCAGCGCCCAGCCGGTTCCTTCCCGGCACGGCGTGCATTGGCCGCAGCTTTCGTGCTGAAAGAAGCGGCAACTGTTGTGCAGAAAATCGACCATTGACGTGGTTTCGTCCATCACGACCACGGCGGCCGTCCCCAACCCCAAGCAGCCAACTTTCCCCAGCGCATTGAAATCCAACTTCGTGTCGAACTCCGGCTCCGTCAGCAGCCCCATGCTGATGCCGCCGGGAATGGCCGCCTTCCCTTTGCGATTTTTCCACACGCCGCCGCCGAACTCGTCGATCAGTTCCCGGCACGTAATGCCCAGCGGCGCTTCATAACACCCCGGCTTATTCACGTGGCCGCTCAAACAATACAGCTTGGGACCGTAGCTGCCGGCATCACGCGGATTTTTTGGATCCGGAGGGACGCCCATCGACTTGAACCATTCGACACCGCGCGCCGCAATGTGCGTGACGCAGGCCACGGTTTCAATGTTGTTCACCACGGTCGGCTTGCGAAATGCACCTTCGACGGCCGGAAACGGCGGCTTAATGCGCGGCCAGGCCCGTTTGCCTTCCAGGCTTTCAATCAAACCCGTTTCCTCGCCGCAAATGTATGCCGCCGCCCCGCGATGTAAGAAAATGTCGAGCGAAAACTCGCTCCCTAAAATGTTTTTGCCCAACAGATTTTTGGCGTAGCACTCGTCGATGGCGCCCTGCAGCCGGTCCCAGCACAGCGGATATTCATACCGCAAATACAAATAGGCCGTGGTGGCCCGCGTGGCAAAGCAGGAAATGATGATCCCTTCGATCACCTGGTGCGGATCGTCCTCCATTAAAATCCGATTGTTGAACGTGCCCGGCTCGCTTTCGTCGGCATTGATGCACATGTAAATCGGGCCAGGATGATTCTTGGGCAGGAAAGTCCATTTCAATCCCGTGGGAAAACCCGCCCCGCCGCGGCCGCGCAAGCCGCTGGCCTTCACCATCTCGGTCGTCTGCTCCGGCGACATTTCCTTGAACACCTTGCGCAGCCCCCGGTAGCCGCCGGCCGCTTCATAAGCGCGCAGCGTCCAACTCTCGGGCTTGCCGACTTGCGCGAGCAGAACTAGTTCAGATTTTTGCACGATGGTTCGATGATTTAGCCCCGAGTCAGTGACCCGGGGCAAAGTGAACGGATTATTTACCCGCAACTTCCTTCAAAAACTTTTCCGCACTTTCGTTCGTCAAATTCTTATGCAACGTTTTGTTCGCCAACATGCACGGGGCGTATTCGCAGGCCCCCAGGCATTCGGCAAATTCAATGGTGATCGCCCCGTCGGGCGTGGTTTCGCCCGGCTTCACTCCGGCGGTGTGACATATATGCTCGAGCAACTCGTCAGCCCCGCGCAGGGCGCAACTGATCGAACGGCATACCCAGGCCCGCACTTTTCCATGCGGCCCGTCCTGCTTGAACATGCCGTAAAACGAGAGCGTATCTTGCACTTGCGCCGGGGCTAATTCCAACAGCTCGGCAATTTCGACCACCGCTTCTAGCGGCACATAACGCAGTTTTTCGTTGACGATGTGCAACGCCGGCAGCGTGACCGCCTGCTTGGTCGGATAGCGCGGAAACAGCGCCTTAATTTCGGCCACCATTTCGTCGGTAAGTACGCGCTCTTTTGCAATCATATTTTCATCAATGTGCTATCGATCAAGTTCGGCCGCAATAATGTTCAAACTGCCCAGCACCGCCACAATGTCGCTCAGCGTGTGGCCGCGAATCAAATGCGGGAACACCGCAAAATGAATGTACGAAGGGGGCCGGCATCGGGCCCGATACGCCGTTTCCGTGCCGTCGCCGACGATGTAAAATCCCAGCTCGCCGTTGGGCGCTTCGATGGCCGAGTAAACTTCCTCGTGCGGCACTTCAAACCCGCGGTTGCTCATTTGCAGTTCGAAGTGCGAAATGGTTCCTTCGATCGTCGAATACACCATCTTTTTGTCCGGAAACGCCGTCCGCTGGTCGATCCCCACGTTCACTGGCCCGCCCGGCAACTTCTCGATGGCCTGCTCCACAATCCGCAGGCTTTCCCACATTTCCTGCATCCGCACCAAATACCGGGCGTAGCAATCGCCCGCCGTGGCACAGCACACTTGAAACGCAAAATCGCCGTACAGCAAATGCGGATCGTCCTTGCGTAAATCGCGTGTCACGCCGCTGGCCCGAGCCACAGGCCCGCTGCAACTGCGGTTAATCGCTTCCGCTTTCGTCAGCACGCCCACGCCTTTGGTGCGGTCGACAAAAATTTTGTTCCGGTCCAGCAGCCGCTCCATGTCGTGCAGTGTTTTCGGAAAGTTTTTGCAAAATGTGCGGATTTTTTCCACCACCAGCGGCGTCATGTCGTACATCAACCCGCCGACGCGCGTGTAACTGTTGGTGAACCGCGCCCCGCACAGCGTTTCAAAAATGTCGTAAATCACTTCCCGCTGATAAAAGGCGTACAAAAAATACGTGAACGCGCCGGTATCGAGCCCGGCGGCGCCATTGCACAGCAAATGATCGCTGATCCGCGACAGCTCGGCGATAATAATGCGGATGTACTGGCACCGCGGCGTCAACTCCAAGCCCAACAGCTTTTCCACCGCGCCATGCCAGGCCACGTTGTTGGTCATCGGCGAAATGTAATTCATCCGATCGGTCACCGTGACGTACTGGTTGTAGTTCAAATGCTCGCCGATTTTTTCAAAGCCCGAGTGCAAGTAGCCGATGTCGGGCATGGCGTCGATCACGCGCTCCCCGTCCAGCTTCAGCACCAGCCGCAGCGTGGTGTGCGTGGCCGGATGCTGCGGACCAAAATTCAGCGTCCACAGGTAGTCCTGCGGTTCGTCGTGGGCCAGGTCGCGAGTTTCGACAGGAGCTAAAGGCATGTGAAATTCGTTGCCGTGAATCAGGCGCTGTCCCTGGTGATGACCGGAAAATTATGCCGTTCGCCGCGGCCTTGCAGCGGGTAATCTTTCCGCAGGGGAAACGCGGCGAATTCTTCCGGCAGCAAAATGCGGCGATGATCGGGATGCCCCGCGAACGTAATGCCAAACATGTCCCACACTTCGCGCTCCATCCAGTTGGCCCCTTCCCACAGCGGCGTGACGCTGGGCACGGCCAAATCCGGCTCGTTCAAAAATGTGCGCACAATCAGCCGCTCGTTGGTCACCGTGTTCACCAGGTTATAAACCAGCCCGAAGCGGTCGCTCGCTCCGCGATAATGCAGATAATCAACACAGCTAATATCGGCCAGAAAATCGAACCCGCGCTCGCCGTGCAAAAACTCCAGCGCCGCGTAAATTTGCTCCGCCGAAACCACGACTCGCGCTTGCCCGCGAAACTCGCTCTCCGTCGCCCCGGCAATGCGGCTCTTCAAAGCGTCAATGGTGGCAGTTTCAAGCGTCAATGATCCATTCCTAACTAGGAGAACGCAGATCAACTCGGATGAATCTGATAAACACAGATCGATCAATTCGATTTTCGCAATCCAATTTCCGATCCGTAATCATCCTCTTCATCTGCGTTCATCCGCGTTCACTTGATTTCGCTACTCCACACCACCGGGTTGCGGGCGCTGTCGATCTGCACGAGCCCGGGCAATTCAATCAACGCCCGCTTCGGTTGTTGTTGGGCTTTCAAGCGAAACTCCGCTCCGCCCAGCGTTCCTTCGCGCTGAATTTTGTCCTGCAAGTCGATCACGCCTTGAATCAGTTGCTCCGGCCGCGGCGGGCAACCGGGCAAATACAAATCCACCGGAATGAACCGATCGATCCCTTGCACCACGCTGTACGTGTCGAACACGCCGCCCGTGCTGGCGCAGGCCCCCATCGAAATGCACCACTTGGGCTCGTTCATCTGCTGCCAAATGCGTTGCAGCACGGGGAGCATTTTCATCACGACGCGGCCGGCCACAATCATTAAATCGCACTGTCGCGGGCTAAAGCGAAACACCTCGGCGCCGAAGCGGGCAATATCGTGCTTGCTGGCGCCCGTGGCCATCAGTTCGATGCCGCAGCAGGCCGTGGCAAAGGGCATAGGCCACAAGCTGTTTTTGCGGCACCAACTGGCCAGCGCATCCAGCTTGCTGACCACCACGTTTTCCGGCAGTTCTACCGCCACTTGAACACCCCTTTCCGCCAGTCGTACACAAAGCCCAGCACCACCAGCAGAATAAACACCATCGCCCCGGCGAACACCAGGTTGCGCGACGCAATCCAACCGTCGCTCACCGCCAAATCTATGCCTCTCGGAGCGCGAAGTGCCGGTCCCTGCTCCTGGCCACTGACCACGGCTCGACTGAGCTCGCCGAAGTCTGACCACTGACCACCGACCGCCGAAACCTCCGCCCCCTGCGCCCTGCTCGCTGCGCCCTGCCGCACCGCCACCGCCCAGGGATACAAAAACAGCAGCTCCACGTCGAACACCAAAAATGCAATCGCCACCAAATGAAACCGCACGGCAAACCGCCGCCGCGTGTCGTGAATGGGGTCCATGCCGCTTTCGTACGGCATTTCCTTGACAGCGGTCCGTTTGCGCGGGGCAATCAACCGCGGCGCGGCGAGCATCGCACACGACACCAGCGCCGCCACCAAAACGAACAACAAAATCGGCAGAAAATCCGCCACGGTTAGCTCCCTCTCTCTTCGGGAGAGGGCCGGGGTGAGGGGTTCCGCAAGCAACCTCTGGGAAAGCACTTTCGGCACGTGGCCTGAGACAGTAACCCACTTTGTGAATCTTGTCACAAGCCCGTCCAAATAAAAAATGGCGGGGTTACGCCACCTTCACTGCGGCCATCCTAGTGCTGCCCGCTTAGGCCGTCAAGGACGCTGGAATTCGAGTCGAGCCGGCGAGCCCCCAAGCCGACGACTTGTCGTCGGCGACCGACCACAAGCGGTCGGCTTGGGCCAGAAAATACGAACTCGCAGCCCCCGCCAACCGTCCGCCGCCATCCGAATGCCCGATTTAGAAATCAATTTGAAACGAGATCCCATCGGCACGGTTAGCAAGCCATTGGTGAATGCCTTTTTTTGTTCGGGCAGACGGCCCCTTAGGGTCTGCGGAATCAATCGTGTATGGGATGCTATGCACAGACCCATCGCAAAACACCATGTTGAACGTCGAAGGATGGGCGCCGCCCCAGCGGTTGTAATCCAGCACGTCAGCAGTTGGAACGCCGTTTACCAGAGGCCGGGGATGATCGTGCGCGGCTGGTTGCCAAGCAGAGACGTACATGTCGTTGTCCATACCCACCCACGCCCACTCATTGTCGGAAAGGTCCATTCCACTGTCGTATTGGTCTGAGTACAGGAATTTTTCACCCACCATGTAAGTATGACTTGTGCCGTCAGTAATATCCCTGATCCGGATTTTACTCCTCGCAAACGTCACGCCGGTTAGCTGAGACGAAAGATTGGTCGGCCATTTCCAACTGGCTACTTGATTGATTGACATCGTGGGTGCAATTGGATTATTCAATTCATTGCCGTACTTTGAATTGGCGACCGTCGAACCACCATTTGCCGTTCCCCCGTTAATGTCATATGTGATGACTGCGCCGGCGCCTGTGACATTGTCTTGGCTAGCTCCCCTGTCGCCGCAGTTAGCGCTATAATCGGAACGGGCGACTTGCGCGGGAAGCGTTGTGCCTACATTGAGGACTACCTCTTGAAACTGAGCCGGAAAGAACGGATACGTGCTGAATTCCGTTCGCCGCGACGGGCACAAAAACGTGGGAATGAAAGTTTGCATTTGCTGGGCCAGGGCTGCATTTTTTGCGGCACTGCCAAGCGCAGCGCCTTTGCCCATTTCCCACAGTTGCCGTTGCTCCATGTAAGGCAAGCAACTGAAGGCCCAACCGCCGGGCTGGCTAGGACCAAAGCCTCCATCCGGGTCGCCCGTCCAATTCCAGCTCCAGCCGCCGCTGGGAAAATATTTCTGCGCGTCGTGATGCGTTTGCCATGCCAGGCCGATTTGCTTGAGATTATTTTTGCACTCGCTGCGGCGCGCCGCTTCGCGCGCCGCCTGAACCGCCGGCAACAACAGCGCAATCAAAATCCCGATGATGGCAATCACCACCAGCAACTCGACCAGCGTGAAACCATTTGTCCGTGGCCCCTGGTCCGTGGTCCGTGGTCGGCAACCGACGAAAAACCCCTGACTCCTGACCCCCGACCCCGGTAATTGAGTGCGCATAGATCCCCTCTCGCTTCAAATTCGCGCAATCCCCGGCGCTGAATCGCGCCGATTTACAGACTTAGACCCACATTCCCCGCTGCTGCGTCCGTACCCCACAATATATTGGGAGCCGCTAAAAAAAGCAATAAAAGTAAGCTTTGGTAGTGGGTCAGTTTGATCGATTACGGATGTAGCGACGGCTGTCCCCAGCCGTTTTTCAGCGAATGGTGCGTTAGCGGCTGAGGACAGCCGCCTCTACATTTCAAACTGACCCACTACCCGGTTTTGGGTCAGGGGTAGCGTAGGGTGGCCTGTCCGCCGACGTGGGCGCAAAAAAGAACCCTTCGCAGGTGGGGCAGGTACCTACGAAGGGCGCGAGCTGGAGGTTGCCCCCCGCTCGCCTACCACTATGTTTTACTTACACCGACTCCACAATACTCTTTATTGGGGGTCTTTATGAGTCCCTGATTCCCGGCACATGCTATAGTGGCCACGGTTTCGACATTAGTCATTCCGTCAGTCATTCGTCATTAGACCTTCGTCATTCCGCCCGATGCCCCTTGATCTGCTCCAAACGCTTTCCGACCTGGTGGCGACGCCCAGCGTGAATCCGATGGGCCGAGCGGTTTCCGGCCCCGAGTTTTTCGAGCATCAACTCACCGCGTACCTGGAGCAGCTTTTCGCCCGATTCAAAATTCCCACCTGGCGGCAACCCATCGCCGAAAAGCGCGACAACCTGCTGGCCCGCGTCGATGGCGATCCGCCGGTTCAGGAAGGCGGGGCCCTCCTGCTGCTGGAAGCGCACCAAGATACGGTGCCCACCGATGGCATGTCGATTGCGCCGTTCGATCCGCAACAGCGCGAGGGGCGTTTGTACGGCCGCGGTGCTTGCGACATTAAAGGCGGTATGGCCAGCATGCTGGCCTGCCTGGTGCGTCTGGCGGAAGAACTTCCCACGCCGCGCCCCACCGTCGTCATGGCCTGCACCGTCAACGAGGAGCACGGCTTCACCGGAGCCACCGGCTTGTGCCGCTTGTGGTCGGGCCAGCCGAATCCGATTATTTCGCGCCGCCCCGATGCCGCCATCGTGGCCGAGCCCACCAACCTGAATGTGGTCGTGGCCCACAAAGGCATGGTCCGCTGGCGTTGCCGTACCCATGGCCGCGCGGCGCACAGCTCGCAGCCGCAGCAAGGCGAAAATGCCATTTTTCGCATGGCGCAAGTGTTGGCGGCGCTGGAGCGCTATCAGCACAGTGTCGTCGGCGCGCTGGCCGAACACGCGCGCTGCGGCCGGCCCACTTTGAGCGTCGGCACCATCGCCGGCGGCATCAGCGTCAATACCGTGCCCGATAAGTGCACCATCGAAATCGACCGTCGCCTTGTCCCTGGCGAACAACCGCAACAGGCCTGGCAGCACGTGGTCGATTATGTCGCTGCTGAAACCGCCTTGGGCCGGCACGTCGAGCACGATCCCCCGTTCATGCAAAGCAGCGGTTTGAACGATGCCCACAATGCGCCCCTGGCCCAGCGACTGGTTGCAGCCGTGCAAGACGCCACCGGCCGTGCGCCGCAAGTCTTGGGCGTTCCGTTTGGCACCGACGCGTTTTGTTACGATGCCGCCGGGGTGCCCAGCGTCGTGTTCGGGCCTGGTTCCATTCTCCAAGCCCACACCGCCGACGAATGGGTCCCCCTGGCCGAAGTGGAACAAGCGGCCGAAGTGCTGTACCGGGTGATTGCCCAGTGGGTGAAGTGAAACGCTGACCTCCTGCGCAGTTCTTGCTAAACCGCTAGCGGTTTAGCAAAACCCGCTTGCGATTCACAAACTTCATGGCAGCCAATTTGCGCCGGCTCAGAATGTATCCGTAATGAACTGGTTGCCCCAGTGATAACGCGCCTGTCCGGGACCGTAATTGTAATGAATCCATTTATCCCACTGGGCGGCCTGCGGATACTCGTTGTGCCACTGCTTGTTGTATACCGGAATGCGCATTTCAGGCGGATAGCGGTAATACAAACTCTCGGAGCTGCGATAGTACTCGTCGCCCCAAAAGTTCTGCGGGTAATACACGAATGGGTAATGATAAAATCGGTCCCAATCTTGCGTGCTATACGTGTATGCCCATTGGCGACCATACGCTTCCTGGGCCTTGGCGTCGGAAGCATGGCCAAATAAACCGAGGCCGCAGGCGCAAACTAGCGCAAATAGAATTCGGCGAAGCATGTAGAAATCCCCCCTAAGTCGCGAAAATCGCATCCAGGCGGTCGATGCTTATGTTCGAAAGCAGTAACGCGCGATGCGAATCGTTCGGTTGATAAGCCAGGCAAACGGCCATGCTAGCACGGGCTTGCGGGAGCCCGGCGGCCAACTTTGCCTGTCAGTTACAGCATCGTCAACCGTGCCGCACGGCATTGAGGGAATATGCGGCACAAGTAGTAGAGTTTACGGCGAATCCGCCGCTAAAAAACGACGATTTGTCAAAGATTGCCGCCTGCGCAAACCCTTCGGGCATCCAGCCTCGTCTCTAGCACCTCGCCCCTCTTCTCTCTTTCTGCTTTCTGCCTTCCGCCTTCTGCTGTCTGCCTTCACTTGTCGCCTGGCATGATGCCTGCTTCCAACTCTTTATCCCACTCGTCCATCAACGGCCAATCGATGGCACACGTGCCCCAGTCGGCCATGTGCAAATAACCTTCGAGCCGTTCGATGGCCCGATCCAACAATGCGTTGTCTTTGCGGAAAATCGGCCCGTGACTGGGCAGCAGCCACTCCACGTCGCTGGCGCGGATGCGCCGCAGTGATTTCAGAAACGAGGGAATATCGCTGCCGTGATGGGCGTCGATCGCCCCCACGCAACCGTCCCGATATATATTGTCGCCGCTGAACAGCAGCTTGCCCAAGCGAAACGAAAGTTGGCTGTCGGTGTGTCCCGGCGTGTGCCACACTTCCAAATTCAAGTCGCCCACGTTGATGATATCGCCCTCATTAATCAACGTATCCAGCTTCACCGGCGGCATGTCGAGATGAATGTTTTGCGACTCGACTTCCGCAAAGGTTTTTAGCTTATCTCCCTTCGCCAACGGCTCCGCCGCCTTCGGGTGCCCGCTGACATTGGCCTTCAACGCCTGCTTAATGTGGGCCAAACCCTGGATATGGTCGACATCGGCATGCGTGGCGATCACCGTTTTGCAATTCGACAGAGGAAAATCAAGCTGTCGAATTAAATCGACAATGGCGTCCACCGTCTCCTGGAATCCCACGTCGATCAGCACCCACTCGTTTTTGTCATACACCAAATACACGTTGCACCCCAGGCGTTGCCCGGCCTGGTAGTTCATTTCAATCACGTGTGGAAAAACGGGCTTACGCTGCAGCATGGATAAAATTATCGAGGGTGTGCGATGATGAGTGTTCGCCGCCAGATTTTAAGAATGCACAGTCACCTGGGCAAGCGACGGGCGAAATGTTGCCGGCTCTTTCGAAGCTGCCCGGCTGTCAATTGAGACTGAAACTCAACTTGACCTTGATCTCCCCACTCATGATCCAATTCCCTTCGCCTCAAAACTCGCGGGGCAGCCCGCTTCCAGATAAGCGGTTAGCAAAATTTGGGCCGCGAGTTTGTCCAGCCGTGCTTTCCGCTTTTTTTTCGTCAACTCCGCTCCCGCCAATGCTTGCTCCGCTTCCGACGTCGAGAAGCGCTCGTCAAAAAATACCACATTCACGCCGGTAACTTGCGCCAGCCACCCGCCAAACTGCCTGGCTTCCGTCGATTTCTGGCTTTCGCGCCCGTCCAAATGGACGGGCAAGCCCACCACAAAGCCGACAATTTGTTCGGCCGTAACAAGCCGCCGAAAGTATTCCGCATCGGCCGTTTCGCCGCGGCGGGAGTAGTTGTCCAACGGGCTGACAATCCGCCTCTCACGATCGGTAATCGCCACGCCAATTCGCACTGTGCCAAAATCTATTCCCGCCAATCGACCGGTTGCCGCAGTCGTGGTCTTCTCGCCCCTCATCTCTCGTTCCTCTTCCCTCATAAATACTCTCGCCAGCCGCGCTCTTCCAGCAGCCTCACAATCCGCCGAATCGCTTCCTCATCGTGCCGGTTGGCCACCAGCGTGGCGTCGGGCGTGTGAACCACAATTAAATCGTTCACGCCCACTGTGGCCACCAGATGATGCTCGTCGGTGCGAACGATGCAGCCCTGCGTATCAATTCCCAAATGGCGGCCGCTCACCGTGTTGCCATCCGCATCGCTGCGGGCCAACCGCGCCACGGCCTGCCAGGCACCGACATCGTCCCAAGTGAAAGGCGCTTCAATCACCGCGACATCCCGCGCCTGCTCCATCACCGCGTAATCGATCGAAATCCCTTTGATCGCGGCGAATTCTCGGGCAAAAACTTCCTGCGCGTCGGGCTGCCCCCACGCTTCCGCAATTTTTCTCAATCGCGCCACCATTTCCGGCTGCCGCTGCTCAAGCGCCGCAATGATTGTCGACGCCCGCCACACAAAAATGCCGCAGTTCCAATAGAACCGGCCCGAGGCGACGTATTCTTGCGCCACACTGGCCGGCGGCTTTTCGCGAAATCGAGAAACCTGAAATACCCGCAATTCGGGCGTCCCCTCGCTCTTGAGTAATGCACCAGATTGAAGGCGCCCCTCGCCTCGTTCGACGTAACCAAACGTCGTCGCCGGGTAGGTCGGCTGAATGCCAAACGTGACAATTCGCTCCGGCCGCTCTTCCACCAGCGCAGCCGCCGCCTTAACTGCCCGCTGAAATTGATCGTCGGGCTGAATCACCTGATCGGCCGGCAGCACCGCCATGGTGGCGTTCGGATCGTTGCGACTGAGCAGCAGCGCCGCCAATCCAATGCACGGCGCGGTGTCGCGCTTGCACGGCTCGCCAATCATGTGATCGGGCCGAAGCGCCGGCAGTTGTTTTCTCACCGCCTCTATCAATGCCGCGGCGGTCAAGATCCACAAATTCTCCGCGCTGTGCAGCGTGCCCAATCGATCGACGGCCATTTGCAGCATGGTGCGCTCTCCCGCCAGCGGCAGCAATTGCTTGGGGCGCGCGGCGCGACTTTCCGGCCAGAACCGCGTTCCTGCCCCGCCAGCCATTACGACAAGATGCAGCATGTGAAGAAAGGGTTCAGGATTCAGGGCGCAGGGTACAGGACGGCACGTTGACAGAACCAGTCATCAACCGGATTATGCACTAATAATTCTACCGCACCGTGCGAGGACTGATGGTGAAACATACCATGCTCGGCACACGCATAACATGCCGCCCAACGCTGATTACGAATCTTAGCCCCCTGCGCACTGAACCCTGATCCCTCTGCTCTGCCGCCATGAAAGCCGCCTTCATCAACCAAACCGGTCCGCCGGAAAACATCCAATACGGCGATCTTCCCCAGCCCCAACCCTGCGGCTCGCAAGTGCTAGTGAAAGTGGGCGCGGTGGCGGTGAATCCGATCGATACCTACATTCGCTCCGGCACGGTAAAAATGCCGTTGCCGCTGCCGTTCATCATTGGTTGCGATCTGGCTGGCACCGTCACCGCCGTGGGCTCAAAAGCCCGGCGTTTCAAACCGGGCGACCGTGTGTGGGGGAGCAACCAAGGTTTACTGGGGCGACAGGGCACGTTCGCCGAGTACGCCGCCGTCGACGAAAGTTGGCTTTACCCGATTCCCCCGGGCGTTAGCGATGAAACCGCCGCCGCGGTTGCGCTGGTCAGCATCACGGCCGGCTTGGGCCTGCTGCGCGACATCAAACTTCAAGCCGGCGAAACGCTGTTTGTCAACGGCGGTTCTGGCGGCGTCGGCTCGATGGTGGTGCAAATTTCCAAAGCCATTGGCGCCAAAGTCATCACGACCGCCGGCAGCGACGAGAAAGTGAAAAAATGCCTGGAACTCGGCGCCGACCATGCGCTTAACTACAAAACGCAGGACGTGGCCGCCGAAGTGAAGCGGTTGTCCCCCGACGGCCTGAACGTTTATTGGGAAACGCTGCGCGAGCCCGATTTCGACAAGGCGATTGGTCTGCTGGCCCCGCGTGGCCGGATGATGATCATGTCCGGCCGCGATGCCCGGCCGCCATTTCCTGTCGGGCCGTTTTACGTGAAGGGCTGCTCGCTGCTGGGCTTCGCCATGTTCAACGCCACGCCGGATGAGCAGCGCCGCTGTGCCGAAAAAATTAACGGGTGGCTGGCCGCGGGCAAACTGAAAGCCTGCATTGACCGCGTGCTGCCGCTTTCGCAGGCCGCCACCGCCCACCAATTGCAGGAAGAAAGCACCGTAGGCAAATCGGGCAGTTTAATGGGCAAGATTGTGCTGCGGCTCTAACCGAGCGAGAATAGAAGAAAGATCACCGCGGATTTCGCGGAACGTCGCGGATTAAATCAGATATCAACAGCTTTAATCCCCATGAACGATTCCTCATCGCCTTGCGCCCCCGCTTCTTATCCGCGTACTCCGCACAATCCGCGGTTTCTCCGGCAACTGCTCCCATCGACATTGACGGCGCTTGCCGTGATGGTTTTCTCTGCGGCGGCCCTGGCCGCCGAGCCCGACGCCCAAAAATTCGATCCCACGGCCAACTACTCCCACACCAAGTTGTTCGGCCTGGAAGCGCAGGGAGACAAATTCGTGTATGTGTTCGACCGCTCCGGCAGCATGGGGGACGATGGGGGCAAGCCGCTGCGCGAAGCGAAAAAACAACTGCTGGCCAGCCTGGCCGAGCTCGACGAACACAGCCAGTTTTACCTGATCTTTTACAACGAGCAGCCGCGCCTGTTCGATTTGGGCAATTCCCGCGGGCGGCTGATTTTTGCCACCCCCTCGAACAAGCGCCAGGCTGAAAATTTCATTTCCAGCGTCGAAGCCGGCGGCGGCACCGATCACATGGCCGCGCTCAGTCTTGCCTTGCAACAGCGCCCCGACGTCATTTTCCTGCTGACCGACGGCGAGGAAAAAGACGATCTCACCGCCGACGACCTGAAACGGATCGACCGCCTCAACGGCGGCGGCACCATGATCAACGTCATTCAATTCGCTGCTGTCCCGCGCCCCACGAGCAGCCTGATTCAGCTTGCGCACGAAAACCGCGGCCAGCATGTGTTTGTCGACATCAAGCACTACGGCGAAAGTTCGAATGCCCAAGCCAAGTAGAAATGTTATAATTATCGTTGGCCACGCCGTTAGAAAAGTACCCCGAACCGCACTCAATTCAGGATCGGCACAATGCGCGAGATTTCCGCCAAAATTATTGATGCAACCCATCTGGAACTAAGCCAGCCACTTAATGCTTCGCCTGGTGATGTGATTAAAATCTCGGTCCCCATTGACTCCAAAGAAGAAATATCCGTTTGGCGTGAAACGGCGATGAAGCGTTTGCTCAATGCTTATGCCGACGAGGACGCTGTGTATGACGAACTTTGAGTTCGGCGCGGTTGTTCTTCATCTTGAGCGTGCAAAAAATCGGGCAGCCCGACGCCGGAGGAGGCAGCGCCGAACCGCCCGATGGCAGTGAACTAGCAGTGGTCAATTGTCGGTGGTCGGTGATCCGTGATGCAAATGCGCTCCGCTGGCGCGTCGCGGCTAAACGGTCGGCAGCAGTTCACATAGTTATGGTGCGCTATTCTTCTACCACGGCCCGCGGATGTAATACACGCCGAATTGTTGCGTGTCGCTGGGATTATTCGGCGTCGGGGTAAACAAGCCGCCGGCCCCACCGTAACCTGGATAAGGCCGCGCAAACTGGTGATAAATGGGCGCAACCCGGGTCCCGCCCACGCCCCAGCCGTAGTTCGCTTGAAACTCGGCATTCGGCGGCGCCACCAGCGCAATTGGCTCGCCCCAATACGGGTCGTAAAATCCATTGTGCCAGGGCAACACTTGCGCCTGCCGGTAAGCATAATTCTGCGGCTGCTCCGCCTGCATGGTGCTCACGCAAAGCGCACACACAACCAGCGTCATCGCCGCGCAGCTAAAAATCCGTTTCATAACAAATTCTCCTCAATTGCAAATCATCATTTATTGTTCATCGTTCAACATTCCCATTGGTCATGGGTGCTTGCTCATTGGTCATTGGTGCTTGGAAATTGGACATTCATTCGTCATTCGTGCTTCGTCATTTTTTCTGCCCTTACCACCAACAGATGTAGGCTTTCGTCACGCCGGCGTATGGCCCGTTGTCGCGGTAGTACGTCCGATGATGCCGGTACAAAAACTCGTGCGGATCCAGCGGTTGATACGTAATGTACGTCTGGCCTACCAGCGGGGGCGTAGGGCGCGGGCAAGGATACAACTCCGCGCCGATCGTACCCGGGTAGCAACTGCTGGCCGTCGGCGGCACATAGTAGTTGTAAAACAAATCGGGCCGCGAGTACGGACCGCAATAATCCTGCGCCCGCGCGATTTGGTGGTTCATCAACACCGACACAAACACGGCGGCCGCGGCAATGGCCACGACCCGCAACCTGCGCATGGTCAAATGGGAATTCATCTTTCATCTCCTCCTGAAAACAGAACAAGAAACCAGCAGATGGGAATTCGTTGCCGCTGCGCCGCAACGCGCGCCATCGCATGCCAGGCTAGGGCGCGCAGAAAAGTTCGGCGGAGCGAAAACGAAATTTTCGGTGGGAACTTACTGGGTAGAAACCAACACGGCGGGAAAACTCAGACGGGAACCAACACGGCGGGACGTTCGAGCGAATAAATTAACGGCGGACCGGCCCGTTCGTCCACACAGCCGTCGGCTGCACGAGACAACTGGCCACGGACCACCGTCTACTCTCTTCTGTCCACTTCTTCGGCTTACGCCGCCGGTGCGGGTGAATCTTTATTTGCCGGATGTGCCACATCGTCCTGGCAAACCGGCCATGATGAAAACTCGACTAGAGATCGCACCCTACGACCGGTATAATTTCCCTAGTTTCCCGGTTCATTAAGCTCACGCACGCCAGGACTAATCAGGACGTAACATCTGGTAGCCACGGGGGATACATCACTTGATTCGCGCCCAAGCAAAATCGTCACGGCGGGCTAAAACCGCCGGTCCATCCACAAAAGGGGGTCGCCGTGCAGCCCATTCCGATACGGGTGGGCCGACAGGCAACGGGGAAGCCGCCCACGGGAAAACCGCCACGGAAGAAGCCGCTGCCAAAGCTGCTTCCAACGGCGCTGCCGACAAGGCGCCGCACGACGGGGCACACATGGACGAAACGGAGCATGCGGGCGGATCAAAGCGCCGCCATCGGGCCACCGCCCAATCGATGGCCGCCGCCCAGCGCGATATTTCCGTCAGCGAGTTCTTCGCCAAAAATCGTCACTTGCTGGGCTTCGATAATCCCCGCAAGGCGCTTCTGACCGCGGTCAAAGAAGCCGTCGACAATTCGCTCGACGCCTGCGAGGAAGCGGGCATTTTGCCTGAGCTGTGGGTCCACATCGAGCAAACCGGCGACAACCGGTACAAAATTGGCGTGCAAGACAACGGCCCCGGCATCGTCAAAAAACAAATTCCTTTGATCTTCGGCAAGCTGCTGTACGGCTCCAAATTTCATCGCTTGCGCATGAGCCGGGGGCAGCAAGGCATTGGCATCAGCGCGGCCGGCATGTACGGCGTGCTGACGACCGGCAAGCCGGTGAAAATTATCTCGAAGATCGGCAAGAAATCGCCGGCCCATTATTACGAAATTCAAATCAACACCAAAAACAATAAGCCGGAAATTTTGAACGGCCACGGCGAAGGGGTAGACATTCCGGCCGGCGAAAAAGGGAAAGCCCTCATCGAAAAGCACGGCATCGAGTGGATCGCTGTGCACGACGGCGACAAAGAAGTCGTTCACGGCACCCGCGTCACCATCGAGCTGGAAGGCGCCTACAAGCGCGGCCGCGGCAGCGTGGAGGAATATCTGGAGCAAACGGCCATCGCCAATCCGCACCTGCGGCTGCACTACAAGGACCCCGAAAGCAACGAGCGTGAATTCGCCCGCTCCACGCACCATCTGCCGCCGGAGCCCAAGGAAATTAAGCCGCATCCCTACGGCGTTGAGTTGGGCCGCCTGATCACCATGATGAAAGACGCGTCGCCGGGGACCATTTCGCAGTTCCTGACACAGAACTTTTCCCGCGTCAGCCCCGGCGTGGCCCGCAAAATTTGCGAAACGGCCAAGCTGAGCACGCGCGGCAATGTGCATCGTATTGGCCGGCACGAAGCCGATGCGCTGTATCAGGCCATCCAGCAAACCAAAATCTCCTCTCCGTCGACCGATTGCATTTCGCCGATTGGCGAAGAACATTTGTTGAAAAGCTTGCACCAAGTGGTGCCGGGCGAATTTTACGCCGCCGCCACCCGGCCGCCGGCGGTCTACCGCGGCAATCCGTTTCTCATTGAGGCCGCCGTGGCCTACGGGGGGGCGCCCATCGGTCAGCGCGTCTCGCTGGAAGTGCTTGCCGAATTGCTCTCGCAAAGCGATGCCCGCACCCTGCGGCAATTCCTCGTGAGCACCTTTGCCGGACTGGGAAGCGAGGCGGCGGACAAAATTCTGGAAGAATCGAAACTCGGCACACGGCAATCGCCCGGCCGGCTGAAGAAAGACGAACTGGCCGCCCTGCACACCGCCATGCACAATGTGAACCTGGAAGACGGCCAAACCATGACGGTTCTGCGCTACGCCAACCGGGTGCCGCTGCAATTCCAGCACGCCGCGTGCGCCATAACGCAAACCATTATGAGCACCAACTGGCGCGCGTACGGCCTACAGCAATCGCGCAATTCGCTGCCCAGCGGGCCGATTACCATCATGGTGCACATGGCCAGCGTCTGGGTTCCGTTCACCAGCGAATCGAAGGAAGCCATCGCCGGCTACCCGGAAATTCAAAAAGAAATTCGCCTCGCGCTGCAGGCCGTGGGGCGCAAATTGGGCATGTACCTGCGGCGCCGCATCCGCGTAAAGCAGGAAGGTGAACGCCGCAACATTTTCCTGCGTTACCTGGGCGAAGTGGCCACGGCCGTGGGCGAAATCAACCGCACCAACATCAAATTGTTGTACGAAAAACTGCTGGCCGTGGCGAAAAAGAAAACCGCCCAAGCCGACGTGGTGCTGGGCGAAGATGGCAAACCGATTGAACCAGATGCCGATGCCCATGATTACGGCGGCAGCGTGCTGATCGTGGACAACCACGCCACCCAAACACCGGTCGCCAACACACAGCCTGCGTTTGCTAAACCGCAAGCGGAGAACCGAATCTCCTGAACCCCGAACCCTATACCTTCTTTCATGGCCAAACGTTCCCGCAAATCTGCTGCCGCCAACGGTTCCGCCGCTGCCACACTCACCCCGCGCGATAAAAAGACGCTGGGCGTGCTGAAAGAGATGGCCAACGACGTGGTGCATGCCGCGGAGAAAAAGCGCGATCCGTATCTGGACATCCCGGCCCGCAACTTGTCCAACGTTAAATACAACCGGGTGAAGCGGTTCATCGAAATGGGCAGCGCCAAAAATCGGCGGCAACTGTTTAATCTGTCGCAAGCCAAAAGCTACATGCAAACCATGCTCGTGGCCAGCGGCTGCAAAAAACTTATCGATCAGGCCAAGACCACCAGCCTGCGAGGCATGTTTTACCTGCTGAAGCACACCATCGAAGGCACCAAAGAGGAAACCTTTTCCGATCAGAACGAATGCGACCCGGTGATTGAAGACCTGGAAGTTACGCTGAACAGCCTGCGCGAAGAGCTGCACCTGTACGCCCAAAAGCGCGGGGACATGGTCGGCCCCATCACGCTGGTCGACAGCGGCGACGAAATCGATTGCACGCGGATGGGCTCCGGCGGCTACGGCATTCCGTCGATCGTCGAGCCGGAGCGGATCGAATTCAAAAAATGCGACGCGAAATTCATTTTGCACGTGGAAAAAGACACCGTCTGGCAGCGCTTCAACGAAGATAAATTCTGGCGCAAGCACAAGTGCATTCTGACCCACGGGGCCGGCCAGCCCACGCGCGGCGTGCGCCGGCTGCTGTGCCGCCTGCACAACGAACTCAAGCTGCCGATTTATTGCCTGCTAGATAACGATCCCTGGGGCTATTACATTTACAGCGTGCTCAAGCAGGGCTCCATTAACCTGGCGTACGAAAGCAAGCGGATGGCCATTCCCGACGTGAAATTCATCGGGCTGCGCAGTATCGATTTCGACCGTTGCCAGCTTTCGGGCAGCGTGAAAATTGCGCTGAACGATTCCGACATTAAACGCGCCAAGCAAATCGCCAGCTATCCGTGGTTCGCCACCAAAAAACCGTGGCAAAAAGAAATCGAACGGATGCTGAAAAACGGCTTCAAGCTGGAAGTGGAATCGCTGATTTCCAAAGACATCAGCTACGTCACCGAAACGTATGTGCCCGAGCGGCTGAAAGAAGGCGACTGGCTGGATTAGCCCGCCCACGTCGCAGCCGCGGTTCAAAACTCCACTTCCATTCCGTCGCGTGCAATTTCCGCCTCTGGAAAAATGTCCAATATCTTGCGCAGGCCGATGGGGTCTTCTTCCTCGCGCAGCGGGTTCAAGTGGGTCAGCAGCAATCGACCCACCCGCGCGGCCTTCGCCGCCTGCGCCACGGGCGTGGCGCAACTGTGCCCGGTGAGCTGGGCCGTTTTTTCCAAGCCGTCGGGATAATAACATTCGTGAACCAGCACATCGACGCCGCGAATGGCATCGATGTACGAGGCGCACGCCCCCGGCGTATTGGTGTCGGTCACGTACGCCAGCGAATGCTCGGGCCAATTCAGCCGCAGGCCGATCGAGCCCCCCGGATGCGACAGCGGAAAATACCGCAGCGTGCCGCCGTCCGTCAGTGGTGCATCTTGAACCAACGGCCGCATCTCGTACGGCAGCTTCACCGGAAAAATCTGCTCGTTCAGCAAGTGTTGGTCAATGGCCGCCAGTTTGTCCGGCAGCGCGTGAATCGTGACCCGCTCCATCGGCTTGTCGGCCAATACATCGAACAAATAAGTCAGACCCGTCACATGGTCCAGATGGGCGTGCGTCAAGTAAATGTCCAACTGCGGCGTCGCCAAATGTTTTCGCACGCGGAACATGGCGGTTCCCGCATCCAGCACGATGCCCTGTTCCGGCAGCATCAAGCAGGCCGTATGGCGATGCTCCGTGGGATGATACCCGGCGGTTCCCAACAGATGCAGCTTCATATGCCGCGCCGAGACAGAGAAATGTAGGAAGTAGGAAGTCGGAGTTTGGACTGCGGTGGATGCAGGCTCGCTGCTCAAATCATACCGCATCCATCCGACTTTCTACATCCCTTGCCTTACCGCTGCGGCAACAGATGGTCCAGCACGTTGTTCAACCCGTTTTCCACCGCCGCCCGGGGAATCGTTTCCAACAGCTTGGCCGTCACGCGGGTGTCGAATTTGGGGTCTTTCAAATTGCCCACGATCGGCACGGTAATCATCGGCTCTTTGAGCGCCGCCAACGGGCTGTTGCGCTGCCGGATCCATTCATCTTTGAGCGGCACTTCGACGACAAGATTGACCGATTCGTCCAATCCGACCCAGCCGCGGGTGCGCATGGTCACTTGGCCCACTTGCATCGACAAGCCTTGATGATACACCCGGCCATCGACCAGGTGGAAATCAACTTTCTGATCGTCAATTTTGAGCAGTGCCGTCTCGCCGCTCAAACCCCCCGTGGGCAATCGACCTTGCACCAGGGCCTCCACTTGCTGGCCAATCACCACAAACGGCCGAAACAGCGGCCCGGGCGTCACGCTCATGTTTTGCACAATCAGCCGGCCGCCAATGTCCGCTTTTTTCGGATCGTCCAGCGGCACGTGCGCACCGTCCAATTCCACCGAAAAGCTGCCTTCGGTGCGCGCCGAACCGGACACCATGGGCGCGATGAATTTAATCCACGATTCGTTCAGCTCTTCGGAAACTTGCACGTTGCTTAAAATGGTTCCTTTGCCCAACACCAATTCCGGCGGACCCGGCGATAAATGCAGCACCGGCGTCACGCTTAATTGGCCGGAACTGTGCTGACCCACCAGGACGGTTTCAATCGGCTTGAGCTCCACCGTGCCGTTTTCCAAATGCGCATTCACGTCGATAGGCCCTGTCTGCAGGCCGTAAAATTGGGCCTGCGTCCAGCCCAGCGATGCATCGGCCGAAAGCCCGCGCAAAGATGCCAGTGGATCTGCCTGTCCTCCGGTTGGCATGGCGCTGGTTGTCTGCCCGTTCGCGCCTGCCGCACCTGCGGCAGAAACCGCCACGGCCATGGTTTTGTCTTTCATCGCCAGCGGACCGTGCACGGCAAAGTTCCGCGATTCCCGGCCGGCCAGCGCCACCCGATCTCCCAAATATGGCCGCAACAACGGCCCCAACACCGCCCAGTCGTAATCGATTTTTCCCGCCAGGTCGACATTTTGCTGCGTGCTTAAGGCGTCAATTTTTCCTGCTGCGTGCAAATCCAGCGCCTGCGAAATTACATCCAGCGAGGTCAACTGCACGCTGTCCGCGGCGCCATCCAACCGGCCGGCGGCCGCCAGCGTCAATTTGTTTTCCTGCCACACCAGTTGCGGCATTTGCGCGGCGGCTTCTCGCAATCCATTGGGCGATTTCGCGGACGAATCCGGACTTACATACACGGCGAACTGATCGATTGCCGCGTCCAGCTTCCCGTTAATTCCCGCGCTGCCTCGGTCGACGTCGATGTTTCCAATCAACCGGCCCGCCAAAGCGTATTTCGGCGTCAGGCGCGGATCGTTCACCCAGCGGGAAAGCCGCGCCAAATCGGCCTGGTACGCCAAATTGCCTTGCATCACCAGCACGCCGTCGGATCGCAGCGTCGCCGTCGCCGCATCGGTTTGCAGCGAAACGGTGCTCGTCAGCAACGTTGTGCGGCTCAGCGTAAGTTGATTCCGCCCGAAGTCGTAACTTCCCGCCGCTTCCATCTGCACGACCGGCTCGTCAATGAACAAACTGTTCCAGCCCCAGGCGTGCAATCCATTCAACGTCGCCTTGGCTTGCTGAATTTCCAAGCCTTGATTGGAATAGGCGCCTTGCAGGGCCATCGTGGCCGCGCCGCTCAAATCCAGGCCTTGGATTCCCAACCACGCGGCAATTCGCGGCCACCAGCGCCCCAACTGCCCCTGCGCCTGAATCTCCACCGGCCAGCGATTGCTCGTCGACAATCCGTTTTCCCCTTGCAGCAACTTGGCTTCGATTTGTTCATGTGTGTTGGCGGCTGTGTTATCTACCGTGGCGGTGAATTGGGCCGCATCCAGCCGCTGCAATTTCGCCGCTCCCAGCGTCGCAAATGTCAAATTGCCAATGCTTCCGGCCGCCGTGGCCGACGCCGCCACCGCGTCTTCCTGCCACACGGGCTTGCCCGGCAAGGCAATTTGCAACCCTTGCAGCCGCATATCGCCGCTGGTTTGGAACTCACCGCTTAAGCCGTGCGACCACCGCAAATGGCCATCGCCTTTGCCTGCCAGCCGCAACGCGCCCAAATCGACAAACTGGCTCAGCTCGCTCATCAACTTATCCAAATCGCACTGCGCCTCAGCTTGAAATTGATCCAACGAGCCCTGGCCGGTCAGCGTCAAAAAGCTGGACGAGCAGTTCAATCCTTCAATCGAATAATTTCCCGCCGCATCGTGAACCGTGGCCTGTAATTGAATGGGCTGATCCCACGTCAAGTGGCGTCCTTGATAATCGCCGGCCAAATCGCTGGCCACAAATTGTCCGCTCCACGCTTGCCCGCCCGCCTCCGGTTTGCTCGCCAGCGTCAAACGCACCTGGCCCGAGGTAATTTGCGTCCCGGCCCGCACGTGCAATGTGCCCGGCAACTGCGCGGCCAGCTTTGCCAAATCGAGTTGCCCATCCACATTTAGCGCCGAACGGGCCAGCGTTCCCGCCGCATCGGCTTGCGGCGCTGCCGACGTGGCAATGCTGCCGCTCACATTCAATTGGCCGATTTCGCACGCCGCCCCCAATTGCTCGATGTCCACACTCCGTTCGCCTACAGTCAGCTTGCACGGCATATCGACATGAGCCAGCGCCAACCGATCGCTCCCGAGCGGCCCGCCGGTCACGCCCAGTTGGTCCAACCCCATGCTGCCGGAAATCTGAATTTGCGCCTTGGCCGCCGCTGCGCCGCCGCTGTTCTCCCTCTCTCCCTGGGAGAGGGTCGGGGTGAGGGTGCTGACTCCGTCCAATCGCAAATTCGTCGATAAGGTGCCACTCAATTGCACGCCCGGCGCTACGCGCTCGGCCAGTCCGCGAAACATGGCCAAGGGGAGCGCGTCGATTTTCGCTTGGAAGTGGTCGCACCCGCCGCTGGCCGCCGGCGCGCTGGTTACCGCCAGTTGGGCAAGCCGCCCATCGACAGGCACTTCCGCCGTCACCGAGAGTTCGGTCGGTAAAGAACTTTCCGGCGACATCCGCAGGTGCAAATTGAACTTGTCGATCTCCCATTTTTGGCCGCTGGTGGCATCCAGCACGTGCATCGTGCCGTCCACAATTTCAGCCGTCACCGCCGGCAGCCGTGTTCCCTTCCCCGTCTCGGGCGTCGCTTGCGCCTCGGGTTTGGCCTCCGCGCCGCTATACTCTGTCCCCTTGATAAACAGATCTTCCAAATTGCTGCCGTCCGCCCGCAGCGCCGCATTCACCTGCGGCCGCTCCACGCGGAACGTTCCCAAATCGTTCAAGTTCGAAAGCAATCCGACCAACGATTTATCGCTGGCTACTTTCGCCAGCGACACCAGTAGCTCGCCGCGCTCGTTGCGGATTTCGATATTCGTGTATTCCAGCGGCGCAAACCACGACAGCGATGCTCCTCCCGCCTGCACCGTGCCGTGCAGGTTCCGCAGCGCCAACCGCAACGGAATGTCGCGCAGCGTCGTCTTGCTGATCACCGTCGGCAGCACCAGCACCACAATAATGAGCAGCGTCAGTCCCAACACCAGCCGCTTCAGCCAGCGGCGCTTTTTCGGGACCTGATAGGCGCGCGCCCGCACCGGCTCGTAACTTCCCTGCCGCCGTGTGCGCCGTTGCGAAACGCTAGCCATCGTTTGGCCCTCCCTGGCCAAATTTTCAATCGCAATTTCCCATTTAGACCCTGGTGAAAACACCAGGGGCAATCCGCGCTTTGAAACAAAAAAGGCCGCGAATTCTAAAGCTTTCCTGCCCCCACTGCCAGACCGAATCGACCCCAAAATTCAGCCCATTTCGCGTAATTTCCACCCGCCGCCGGTTTTCCTTCTCGGGGCATCGGGCCATTGGATGATCGACCCCGGCTGATCGCAGCGGCGGCCAATCGAAAACAATGCAAAACCAACGTAAAGTCGCCAACTTTTGCAGTAAAGAGTGGGGACCGTGTTGCGCGGAAAATTCAAGTTGTTGTGGCCGTTCGACATCGGTCAATTGCCCCTTCACCGGCGCAAGACAAAAGTCCCCGCCACAACTTCGCCGGCTGCTCGCCCGCAAACCTCGGCCCACTTATGATGAGACGATGAGCCCCTATCCGCAATTCTTCCGACTTCGCCAAAAATTCGAGCGCCCCACAGTCGCCGACATCCCCGGCGAAACCCAGCGGCAACTGGCCCGGCTGAAACTTCATGAAAAAATCAAACCCGGCCAAACCGTCGCCCTCACCGCCGGGAGCCGCGGCATTGCGAACATCGCACAGATCATCCGGACCACCGTCGAGCATTTGAAAAGCCTGGGCGCCAGCCCCTTCATTGTGCCGGCCATGGGCAGCCACGGCGGCGGCACGGCGCAGGGCCAACTGCAGGTGCTCCACGATTACGGCATCACCGAAGAATATTGCGGTTGTCCCCTCCGCGCCAGCATGGAAACCGAAATCATCGGCCAGGCCCCCGAGGGTTTTCCGATTCATGTCGATCGTTACGCCTGCCAGGCCGATCACGTGGTGCTGTGCGGCCGCATCAAGCCGCATACCGATTTCACCGGCGACATCGAAAGCGGCCTAATGAAAATGATGTTGCTGGGCCTGGGCAAGCACGCCGGAGCCAAAATTTATCATCGGGCCTTCCAAGATTTCAGCTTCGGTCAAATTGTCCGTAGCGTCGCAACGCTAGTGCTCCAGCGCTGCCGCATTGTGGCGGGCCTGGCGGTGGTAGAAAACGCTTACGACGAAACCGCGCTCATCGAAGCCATTCCGCCGCAAGACATCGAGCAGCGCGAAAAGCAATTGCTCGTGCTGGCCAAACAGTGGATGCCGCGCCTACCGTTTCAGCACGTCGATATTCTCATCATCGACGAAATGGGCAAAGACATCAGCGGCGCCGGCATCGACACCAACGTGGTGGGCCGCAAACAATACGCCAGCAAAGCCGCCGGCGACGAGTTTCCCAAGGTGCGGCGGATTATGGTCCGCAATCTTACGCCGGCCTCGCACGGCAACGCCGTCGGCATCGGCATGGTGGAATTCTGCACCACCGGCTTGCTTGCGCAGCACGATCAACACGCCACCTGGACCAACATTTTAACCAGCGGCAATCTGCCGATGGTCAAATATCCGCTGCACTACGATACCGACCGGGAAATGCTGGACGCGGCGCTGCCCACGATCGGCCTTACCGAGCCGGCGCAGGCCAAAATGCTGTGGATTAAAAATACGCTGCGCCTGGCCGAAGTCGAATGCTCGGCCGCTTATTTGGCGGAAGCCCGGGCCCGGGCCGATTTAGAAATACTCACTCCGCCGCGCGATTTGCCGCTGGATGCCGCCGGCAACCTGCCGCCATTCGCCCCTGCCACCACTGACCACGGCTCGACTGAGCTCGCCGAAGACTGACCACCGAGCAACAACCACTGACCACTAACTCAGCCTTACCAGCGGCATCCCAACCCGACATGAGCACCTTGATAGAACACATGCCCGCCTTTGTCCAAGCCTGTGCCGCTGCTGGTCGTGTCGGTAAAGTCCAATTGATCGGGCGCCAGCGCCACGCCGTCCACCCACATCACGTTGTAGCCTCCCATCAAAGTCCAATTGGGGCATAAGCGAATTCCGACGTTGCTTCCCAGGTCGCCGACAAAGGCCCACACGCCGGTGTGATGCCCGGTATCGGTATCGCGAATGACCGTGGCGTCGGTCACCACTTGCTCTTGTCCGACCGAGTTGCCGAAGGCACCCGCTTTGGCCGTTACATCCCACTCAAACCAATTGCAACAATGTCGCCAACGTGCGCCAATCTGACCGCCGGCCAAATCATTGTCCGTGCTAATGTCGTAGGCGCTGCTGCCGGATCCGGTGACGGTCGAGGTAATGTCGAACTTTTCGTCCAAATGAAAGTAGCGGAACCCGACCATCCACATGAAATCGGGACAACCGTGGTGCCAAAAATAGTTGAGTTCCGCGTCATCGACCTGACTGTTGTAATTCACGTGCACCAGGCTAGCGCCGTTAAAAAACCCGGTCGTGCCCAAGTCGCCCGGCAGGCTAAGATTGGCAGCTCCCGTTGCCGTTTGCGCGGAGTTCCAATCGTACAGACCGAAGTACGAAAGCTCCCAGGCGTCCATTTTCGTGGGACGGTAACCCAACACAAAACTGGGACCCGTGATCCAAGCGAAATCAAAATCGCCCGTGCCCAGCGCGGTTGTGGAGGTGGTGGTGTTTTCCACGACGGTTTGATTGCGCGCTTCGTTGTCCCGCGTCAGCACCAAGGCGCCGGCCGTAAAGTACCAATCGGGCGGCGGCACGCAGGGTCCGCAGCCGCAATTGCATCCGCAACCACTCCCCTGCCCTTGCCCATCGGTGGCGCAAGTTCCGTAAGGATATGGCCCGCAACCGGCGTTGCAGCACTTGTGATTGCTGAATATCCAGCAATCGTCCTCATGGAAAATCCAACTGTGGCAGAAATCGACGCAGCCGTTGCTGCAATCGGGGTACGGTTTGCACAGGCAGCAAGCCAGCCGCTGCAAAAAGCAAGAACCGTTCGGATCGTGCGTGCTGCACGTGCCCGGCTGCCAGCCGCCGCATGTGCGGCAAGAGTTGGAACCGTCCGGGGAGTACCCGCCGCCACAGCCGCAACCCGATGGATTGGAGTAAGTCACGTCGGGGGGCGGGCTGTCGGTAATGGTCGGCATCGAGCCCGACGAATTGCCCTCCGGTGTCGAATTGGAAAGTTCCGCGGGAGTTGTTGGCACAGCGTCGGCTCGCACATAGGCAATTCGTGGTGTCATCACGACAGGTGCGGGCGAAGCCATCACCGAAGGTGACTGTGTACTAACTTGCGGATCGACAATTTCAGCAGCCGGCGGCGGACCCGAAGCGTCGGACTTCGAATTCGATAATTCTCGGAAAGCCGCTTGGATGGGCCGCCACGGACTGGGTTTGGCAGGCGTCGCATTGGCGGGCGCGGCAGCCGCCGGAGCAATGCCAGGCGTTGCTGGCGATGGGCCACCCGGAAAATTGTTGGAAGGCAAAGCCTGCGGCGGATTCGTCATCGCCGGCTGGCTAAAGACATCGATCGGTCGCGGCGAAGCAGATGTCCCGCTCGGCAATGCCGTTGGGGTTACCGTCGGCAAGCCGATCACACCCGGTGCGGTATACGTGTTCGGCAAGTTGGCAGCGTTTTGCGCTGCAGTATATGTATTCGGCGTACTGGCTGCATTCGGCGGCGCAGTATATGTGGTCGGCATGCCGGGTGTGCTTGGCAAAGTTGTCGCGCTCGGCGTGGCTCCTGTGCCGGCGGAAGAAGAAAACGGAAATTTAAGCACCGGCGTCGTTGAAGTGCCCGGATTATTGGCGGCTTGGCCCGGGGAGGTGGTCGGCCATGCCGTGGAAACCGTTGGCGTGGCCACGACTGCTCCACGGGGAGCACCCCAATCAAAAGGCGCGGATGCCGGCTCTTGATAATTCAAGGTGTTGGCCGGACCGGAAATGGCGCGACTCAAGGGCGTCACATCCGGACCGAACGTCGGCGAAACGACGCCGTCGTCGGCGTGAAGTTGTTGGGCAACGCACAACGCCACGATGCAAACCAGGCACCGGCAGGCGCTCGCGCGGTACTCGCCCCAGAAGGGCTTTTTCATAGTCTTCCCCCAGAACTCGAACGATCAGCCCGGATTCGTAGCGCGATGCTGGGAGCGTACAATCCCCAACGTCGCCGCCATCTACATCGCGGCTACATTGGGAAACTTCGGAACAAGTCGGGCAGTCGGATGATTCCAAACAGCCTTCGTAGCAGTTAGAAACCCGCCACTCAGCAAATCTTTGTGAAGCTGTAGCGGTGGCAAAAAATGGTCGGCCGCTGGCACGGAAGAAGATGCTAGCAAACAGCGGCTAGCAACGAGCATCAGCAGGACGCCGTGCGCGACAAACAATGGCTTGCTAGCAGCGAGTCGCCAGCGCCGCCCGATTACCAGCGGGCCATTAAACCAGCGCTTGCGCCCTGCATAAAGAGGCTGCCGGTTTTATTGAGATGCGTGCCGCTGGTGGTGGTGTCGGTGAAATCGAGCTGGTTGGGGGCCAGCGCCACGCCGTCGACCCAAAATACCTGATAACCCCCGCGTAGAAACCAGTTTGGACTGAACTGATAATTTCCGTCGAAACCTAGTTCGCCGATAAACGCCACTTGTGCGCCGGAGGTGCTGACGTCGCGCAGCGGACTGCTGGGATCCACATCCACGACCAGTTGCGACGAGCGGACGGCGTTGCCGTAAACACCTGCTTTGCCCGTCAAATCGTAGGACCAATTGCCACAGGCCTGTTGCAGACGTGCACCGCCTTGCAGACCAAACAGATTGTTGTACGCATTCAAATTATAAAAGCCGGTGCCGTCCACGGCGTCGGTGGCGGTGATGCTAAACCGCTCGCCCAGATTGAAGTATCGAAATCCAATCAAGCACGAGATATTTCCATAACTGCGCAGTAAATTCAATTCGCCATCGTTCACTTCCGAATCGTAGGTTACGTTAATCTGATCCGCGCCGATAAACGCCAATCCGCCGCTCAAGGCCAAGTCGCCGGGCAAGTTCAAATCGTTGGCGCCCGTTCTGGTGAGCGAATCGTGGAAATTGAAAATTCCCCAGTAGGTCGCTTCGAAGGCGTACGTATTGTCAAACTCGTGGCCCAGCGTAATTCGCGGTCCAATCTCCCAATTAAAACCCAAATCTGCAGTACTCGCCAGAACGTTTGGATCCGTGGGGTTGGGCACATCGCTGGTTAAAATCAACGGCTTATTTCCCGCTTGCACATTCCGAGTGAAAAAAATGGCCTCCGCAATGGCGTAGCAACTTGTCGGATAAACCGGCGCCGGCGGGAGGGCAGGACCGAGCGTGGGCACCGTAGGAGGCGAAACGTACGCCGGCGGTGTGGGACCAGGCATCACCACAGCCCCAGGCTGTGTGGCCGGCGCAACCGCGGCGGGACTGGCCTCAGGAATCACCACGTACGGCTGAGCAGCAGGCGCAACCGGTTGCTGGGTGTAGTACGGCACCCGAGGCATCGGCTGCGGCAATAGGTATTGGCCGGAGGCGGATGTAATGGTTCCACTAAATACTGCCGGTCGCTGTGCCAAGCGATAGGGATCCCACGCATTGCCAGAGGATCCTAACAGCGGCGGGGGCCCAATGCTCTGGCCATAGGCCGCTGAAGGCGAGGGAAGTGTCGCCGCTGGAGTAACCAGGCTGGGAGCCACTGTCGTGCTGCTTGGAACGGCGGCGGTGTAAAACGCCGGTCCGGCTGTGTATGTCGTATACGCTGGCGGCGCGCTGGCGGTTGATGCGCCTGTGGCCGCACTCGAATCGGATGTACTGCCTGCGCCCGATAAACTGCTGAATGAATTGCCCGTGCCCCGGGCCACCCAAGTTGCACCATCGGGCAGAGCGTTGGACGAGCCGCCGCTGTCGGCGCTTGCCGAGGAAGCATCCGGGCCTTCGAATCGCACGCGCTGGGCTTGCGCAGCATCAGCCAGGAGCGCCAATGCAAAACCGGCGCACACCGCAAATCGGCAACAGCGTGAGCAGTTCACGAATTTACCTGAAAATCGAAATGCATCAGATCACTGCGGCGATACATCGGGCGA
>DATJYL010000028.1 GCA_035499655.1 Pirellulales bacterium | reverse complement strand
GGCAAGTCGAGCCGTTTGATGGCCAAATACGTGAGCACGTCGACCGGGTTGGAAACGACGACGACGACGGCATCTTTTTTATAGCCGGCCTTGGAGACTTCGCTCAAAATGCTGAGAAACAAATCGACGTTGCGATTGATCAAATCGAGCCGGCTTTCATCCGGCTTGCGACGCAGCCCGGCGGTGATGCAAATGACATCACTCGTCGGTATGTGCTCGTAACCGCCGGAAGTAATGATTTGATCGGCGGTAAAGGCGGAGCCATGCAACAAGTCGAGCGCTTGTCCGCCGGCCAGTTCGGCATTGGCATCGATGAGGGTAATTTCCCGCACTACGCGCCCGGTTTGCAAAGCAAACGCCGTGCAAGAGCCGACCAATCCGCCGCCGCCGATAATGGAAACCTTCATGTGAGGTGCCTTTGTGTGTTTGTCCAACCGATTCGTTGGGTATGACAAATGCCTAATGACGAATGCCTATTAAATGACCAATGACCAAGCACGAATGACCAGTTAACGGACACATGTTGGTCAACTAAATTAGCTATTTGCGACTTATCATTGGTCATTGGGATTTGGTCATTGGTCATTTGCTTGCTAGCGCCGCCATGACACGGTCGGTAATCAATTTCACGAGCGCTTCTTGATCGATGTTGCCGGGGCCGGACGTGTGTGATCCCGCGGCGGTGAGGTTCGATTCAGGCTTCATTGCCGGGGGCGCTTCGAAAGCTCGGCGCTGCACGCCGGTGGCATTCCAACTTTCGCGGAACACATCATTGGCGCAAATATCGCAATTTTGCATTTCCGGATTCAGGCGGGCGTCTTTGAAGCCCCATTTCTGCTTCAAATTCAGCAGCTCCTGGGTTTCCTCCTTCGTGAAATAATTGATTTTGCCCAGGCCGCGGGCCATCATCAAAATGTTGCAGTAGGCGTCCAAAATTTCAGTCCACCAGTAAGCCCGTTCCACTGTTTCGCCGCAACTGACGGTGCCGTGATTGGCCAGAATCATCACATTGGCGTTTTTCACAAACGGCAGCACGGTGTCGGCGAATTCCTGGCTGCCCGGCGTTTTGTACTGCGTGATGGGGACGTCGCCCAGGAAGACTTCAATTTCCGGCAGCACGCACTGCGGTATGGGTTCGCGGGCCACGGCAAATGCGGTGGCGTGCGGCGGATGGCAGTGAACGACGCTTTTCATATCAGGCCGTTCGCGCAAAATGGTGAGGTGCAGCAGAATTTCGCTGCTGCGCTTTCGCTTGCCGGAAAGCTGCTTGCCGCTCATGTCGACAATGCACAAATCCTCCGGCTGCATGTTGCCTTTGGAAATGAGGGTGGGCGTGCAGAGGACTTCTTTTTCCGACAATCGGTAGCTGATATTTCCGTCGTTGCCGGCGGCAAAGCCCTTGTTGTAAATCCGCCGGCCGATGTCGCAAATTTCGAGCTTGAGTTGATGAATGTTCATGGGGTGGTGTTGGTTGTCTGAGGGTCTGGTTTCTATGTATTTGGTTGGGTTGATGATTGAGTTCGTTGTTGAATGCTGATTTGAATTTGGCCGTTTATGGCTGCTGCGCGACCACCGGTCGCGGCTTTATGAATTGCCTACTGCATCGTTTTAATTTCGATGTGATCTAAAATGGCTGCGTTGTAGGCGTCGATGGGTTTGGTTTCGGGATGAAACGGCTGTGCGGCTTCCGGCCCTTCGGTGATGGCGATGTGCATACCGTCGGCGGCGCCGAGTTCGTCGTACACGACCAGTTCTTCGGCCATGGTTTGCGAAGTGCAGAGCAAATTCGCCAGCAATTGCGGAACTGCCAAACGGTAAGATCCGCCTGCCAGCAGCGGATGACTGCGGACCAGTGTGACTCGGCCAATGGTTTTGCCAATTCGCATGGATTCAACCTTTCAATTTTCACTCAAGCCACGGTTTCCATTCGGCCGGGCAAGCTTGCGAGGGTGTTGCGGCGAAGGCTTCCACGATGCGTTGCACCTCCGGGCCACTGCGCCGCACGGAATCGACCACCAGCAAGTTTACGCCGAGGTTTTGCATCACGTCGTACACCTCGCCGCGATTGGCGGCTGTGGCTGCCCGCACGCCGCGACGGCGATTGGCTGCGCATAAAGCGGCGGCCACTTGATCGGTCAGCAAGACGCCTAATTTTTTGCCGCGACTGACGGCCTCGGCCAATTCGTGAGTGACTTTTCCGGCTTGGCCTGTTGGCAGTTGTTCCACTTCGACGCCGCGCTGTTGGAGTTGGCGAATTAAATCTGTGCAATCGTAATTCGTCCCTTTTTTTGCTTCGGTGTGGGCCAGCACCAACTGCACCGACGCCGCAGCTTTGGCTTGTAATGTTCGAACAAGAGTGACGTTTTTTTCTTTGAGGATATCGCGCGCCGCCGGCGTTACCACCGCGCGGGCGGTTACGACCACCCGTTGTATGCCGTCCAAGCGATTGGCTAAGGTCGCCGCGCTGACGACATTGTCGTTCAGCACGAGTTCGCCATGCGGGGTTGAAGCAGCCGAGGCAGCATTGCCCAGCCGCGCAAGCACGGCGTGCACAATTTGTTCGACTTGGTCTTCCGAGTGCGGCATGGTTGGCGTCGTTTATTCGGTTAGTAACTCAGTCCCCCGGTAAAACCGGGGGCTAAATTGTCAAATGTTTCAGTCGTCCACAATTCCCAATACGCTCCAGCGGACGGGGGCTGATTCGGCCTGCATCATTTCGCGGATGGCACGGCCTTCGCTGTTCATCAACACGCGCTGCCCGACGCCGGCGCCCAATTTGTCGACGGTCAATTGCGGGTCGCCATCGGGCTGCCGACCATCGGCCATAAGCGGCTGCACGATCAGCAGCTTCCAGCCCTGCAGCGTGGAATGCTTGACCGTGGCGGTGGCAGTGCCGACGACGAGGCCGAGTTGCATAAGTTTCTCAAAGTGCGTTTGGTTTTTAGGCGCGACCAACGGTCGCGGCTTCATGTGGTGTTGTTACGCTTTTCCGATAATTCGCAAGTCGTCGATCAATGAACAGCGCCGTTCCCGCGTGAACGTGAGGGGCGTGGTCACGCCTTCGCCGGTGGGCGTGGCAATGGAAAACGACAAATAACCTTCGCCGCCCAATCCCAACGCCGCCATGCAGGGGCCGTTTTTCACAAACAGCGTGGTGTCGAGTGCCCGACCCATGCGGGTCATGTTCCGCACGTTGTTGGAGTGAATAATGGCCGTGTGGCGGAAGCCGTGCTCATAGAATTTGGCTTTGTCGATCGCTTCGTCCACATTCCGGCAGCGGACGAAAGGCAAGAACGGCATCATTTGCTCGACGGGCACAAACGGATTGTGCTCGTCCGTTTCGCCGAATAGCAATTCCACTTGCGGTGAAACTTGCTTGCCAATGCCGCGAGCGAGAATGGCCGCGTCTTGCCCCAAAAACTCCTTGGCGGGCACATCGTGCTTGTGCTGGCCTTCGCCGGCGGCGGTGATGGCCACTTTCGTCAAGGCATCAACTTCTTTAGCGTTGAGCCGCACGGCGCCGGCGCGATCCATGGCGTTCAGCATTTCGTCGAACACCTCGTTGACAACGAACACTTCCTTCTCCGCAATGCACAGCAAATTGTTGTCGTATGCTGCGCCGCGGATGATGTGCTGTGCCGCGCGATCCAAATCGGCGGTTTCGTCGACTACGACCGGCGGATTGCCCGGCCCGGCGACAATCGCCCGTTTGGCGCTGCGCATGGCGGCGCGTGCCACGGCGGGGCCACCGGTGACGCAAATCAGCCTCACGCCGCGGTGTTGAAACAGCGCCTCGGCCGATTCCAGCGTGGGCTCGGCCACCACGCAAATTAAGTTGTCGATACCCAAATCTTTGTAAATTGCCTGATTGAACCGCCGCACGCCTTCGGCCGCCACTCGTTTGCCGCTGGGGTGCGGGTTCACGACCAGCGTGTTGCCGCCGGCAATCATGTTGACCGCGTTGCCGGTAATCGTCGGCAGTGAATGCGTAACCGGCGTGATGCAGCCGATGACGCCGAACGGAGCATGTTCAATGACGGCGAGCCCGTGATCGCCGCTGAACACTTGGCTTTGCAAAAACTCCACGCCGGGAGTGCGCTCGCCCAGGGTTTTGAGCTTTTCGATTTTGTGCGGCAGGCGGCCGACTTTGGTTTCTTCCATTTCCATGGTGCCCAATTCCACGCACTGGTCGATCGAAATGCGGCGGATGTGGTCGATGATGCGTTTACGGACTTCCAAGCCATGCTCGCTGAGTTGGTCGAATGCGGCATCGGCGGCCGCCACAGCTTCGTCGACACAAGTAAATACACCGTGCCGGCCGGCAAAACTGCGGCCGTTGCCCGTGGGAACACTGCCAGCGTGTATGTTGGCAACTTGCGCTGTTGCGGCCGGCGACTTGATTTCGGCCAGCACTTGTTTCACAACATTGCGAATAAGCTCTTCGGTGGCTTGCATAAGCATTGATCCGTTGTCGGTGGTCAGTTGTCAGTTGTCATTTTGAGGATCAGAATAATTATTCGGATTCCGGCTAATCGCTAATTGCTAACTGCTAACCGCTTCTCGACTGAATACGCGCGTTTGGCCGACATCGACGGTGTCGACGATACCGATGATGACTGCGTCGATGGGCAAGTTTTTCGTTTCGGGAGTCAGCCGGGCGCTGGAGCCCTGCGTGATGAGGACGAATTCTCCTTCGCCGGCGCCAACAGTGTCGACAGCTACAAACGTTCGACCGGTGGTGACTAACGACCGGCGTTTATCGCTTTCCAACCGATACGGCTCAACGACCAACAATTTGTGGCCGACCATTGCCTCAGTTTTTTGCGTGGCGACGACCGCTCCAGTGACTTTTGCGAGAAACATGGCAACCTGCTTTCGATTTTTGAGTGCTGTACTCGTGCGCTCCGCTGGGCAATCCCAGCGGCTAAGTTTTTCCTTCGAGCAATGCCTTTGCCTGCCGGGCGACAACAATTTCTTCATTCGTGGGCGCCACCCATAACTGGACGCGGCTCCGGTCGGCATGAATGGTGGCTTCGCCGCTGGCCACGGCATTGTGAGCCGGATCGAGCACGATGCCCAATTCTTCCAGGCCGGCGCACACGGCGGCGCGAACGCCGGCACTGTTCTCGCCAATGCCTCCGGTAAACACGATGACTTCGGCTCCGCCGAGTTCCACCAAATACGCTCCCAAATAATGCCGCACACTGCTAATGAACACATCGAGCGCCAATTTCGCACGCGCGTTGCCACGGGCGGCAGCTTCTTCCAAATCGCGCACGTCGCCGCTGGTTCCGCTCAGTCCCAACAGGCCGCCGTGCTCGGCCAAATCGTTCAACACTGCATCGAGCGATTTTCCGGTCGCTTGCATCACGACGGGCAGCGCGAACGGATCGAATTCACCCACGCGGTTGTTTTGCGGCAAGCCTGATTGGGGACTCATGCCCATGCTTACGGCCACGCTTTTGCCATCGCGAATAGCACACAGCGAACTCGACCCGCCCAAATGGCACGAGATAATTCGTAAATCGCTGCGACCGGTTAGCTCCCGCATCCGTTGCGAAATGTAGCGATGGCTTGCACCGTGAAATCCCCAACGGCAAATCTGATGCTTTTCGGCCCACTCGTAGGGAGCAGCATAAGCCCGGAGCCGAGGCGGAATAGTAGCGTGAAAGCCGGTTTCGAACGCGGCCACCAGGGGAATGCCAGGGAGTTTCTCGCTCATTTGCCGCATGGCCGCGATGTAAGGGGGATTGTGGGCCGGGGCCACGCTGTTCATGGTTTCCATGGCAGCCAGCACTTCGGCGGTCACGCGCTGCACGCCGCTGAACTTGCCTCCATGCACCGCTTTGAAACCGATGGCCGCCACCTCGCTGGCATCCTGCAAACATCCGCCGGCCGGATCGGACAATTGCTTCAGACACATTTGCACCGCGGCGACATGATCGGGGACTTGGGCCGTCAGTTCGCGCCGCTGGCTGCCGATTTGCACAAAGCATTTGCTCTCCGAAGAGCCAATTCGCTCCACGCCGCCGCGCGCAAGTTGCCGCTGATCGGCCATGTCGAACAGCCGATACTTAAAGCTGGTGGAACCCAAATTGGCAACGAGGATTTTCATGAACACAAGTCAAAAAGTCTAAAAGGTCGAATTGTCAAAGAGTCGATCTGCAAATCGATTGGGCGAAACTGTCTTTTCGACCTTTCGACTGTTCGACTCTTGGACCCTGGGCTTCGTTTACGACAAATAAGCCGCCGACAGTCCTTCGGCCGGGCGGGGGATGACGTGGCTGCTGACTAAATCGCCCACGTGCTGCGCCGCCGCCGCACCGGCTTCGACTGCTGCCCGCACGCTGCCGACATCGCCGGACACGACGGTGGTGACCAGGCCGCCGCCGATGGAAACTCGCTTCACGATTTGCACATTGGCCGCTTTGGCCATGGCATCGGTGGCTTCGACGAGCGCCACCAGCCCTTTGGTTTCGACTAACCCGATTGCACTTTGCATGATTTGATCCTTGGTAATTAAGTAGGATTTGATTCACTCTGGCTGATTCACAAAGCTACATCTCTCAGTCCGCACCACCCGCTGAACGTTTGCTGGCCGGCAGCACCACGCCGATATCGTCGTGCGGGCGGGGAATGACTTGCACGCTAACCACTTCGCCAATTCGTCCGGCGGCGGCGGCGCCGGCATCGGTGGCGGCTTTGACCGCAGCCACGTCGCCGGTGACAAAGGCCGTGACCAATCCGCTGCCAACTTTGTCCCAGCCGAGGAACTGCACGTTGGCGGCTTTCATCATTGCGTCGCTGGCTTCGATCAAGGCCACAAAGCCCTTGGTCTCGATCATGCCGAGCGCTTCCATCGTTTTTGCCATGTGATGTACTCCAGAAAAGAAGAAAACAGGAAACTTACTTCAATAGTTCAACTTTCGTAGCGTGATCTAAATCGGCGGCATTGCCTTCGTCGGTATCGATGTGCACTTCCAGCTTGCTGGTGTCGTCGGCGCGGACGAGCAAGTTTTCCAGCACCGTGGAGCAGGTCGATTCGATGCGGAGCTTCATGCGGTCGCCGTTTTTTACGCCGTAGTGGTTGGCGTGAGCGAAATTCATGTGGACGTGCCGTTCGGCACGGATGACGCCTTCTTTCAGCTCGACGACGCCTGCGGGCCCCACTAATACACAACCGGGCGTGCCGGATATTTTGCCGCTGGGGCGGACCGGCAGTTCGATGCCCAGCGAAATGCCGTCGGTAAACGCCAGCTCCACTTGCGAGTGTCCACGGCAGGGCCCCAGTACGCGCACAGACGGCAGCATCCGCCGCTTATTGGGGCCGACGACCATCACGGTTTCGGCGGCGGCATAAAAGCCATCCTGATATAGCGGCTTTTCCGGCGTCAATTTGCGTCCTTTTCCGAACAGCACTTCCACATGCTCGTCGGTCAAGTGGCAATGCCGGGCTGAAATACTGACAGCCAGTTTCGGCGAACCCTGCGGCGCATGCGCTAGCAACACTTCGCGCACAATCCGTTCGACAGAAGCGCGATCCGGTAAGGACCGATGAACCACTTCATGTTTTGCCAAAACTGTAGACATGATCAATCAACTCGCCGATTTGTGTTGTTCTGATTCAGCCGTAGAGGCCACGAGCACTTCGACGCCGGCGGCAGTCATTCGTTCGCGCCATTTGGGGGACAACCGCTGGTCGACAACCAAGGTTTGCACCGCATTCAACGGGCACAAATGGGCCAAGCTTTGCCGACCGAATTTGGTGCTGTCGGCGACGACAATGACTCGATCGGCAGCGTGCATCATGGCTCGTTCCGTTTCCACCAGCAGCAAATTGCTGTTGTAAAAACCACGTTCGTTTACGCCCGCCACGCTGAGCACGGTTTTTCGCACGTTGAGTTGCGCCAGTTGGTCGTTGGCGTAGGGGCCAAGCGTCACGCCGCTGCGCGGGTAAACGTATCCGCCGAGCAACACTAAATCGGTCGCCGAACTGGAAGCCAGCAAATTTGCGACGGGCAAAGAGTTGGTGACCACATGCAATGATTTGCCCACGAGCAGCCGGGCGACTTCGTAGGTGGTGGTGCCGCCATCTAAAAGGAGCGTGTCGTCGAGTTCGATTAAATCGGCGGCGCGGCGAGCAATGGCTTTTTTCAATTCCCATTGAGCAGGCTGTCGCTCTTCGAAGTGGGGCAATTGGGGCGAACTGCCCGTGTAAAACACGCCGCCGTGGGTGCGCTTGGCCGAGCCGCCTTCTTCGAGGAAGTCTAAATCGCGGCGGACGGTCGATTCGGAGACTTCGAGTGCCTCGACCAATTCCGAGAGCGAGGCAAAACCCCGTTGCCGAATCAGTTCCAACAAACGATTGCGTCGCTCATCGACAACCACCATGATCACAGTCCCCCGCGCTAGCAGCGGTCAATGATGCGATTATGGCAGAAAACATAGAAGATATCAATCATTTAATGGTGATGCGTGATTGATAGTTATCACAACCATTCGAAATCATTGCAAGACTCGTTGGCGGTTGAAAATCACAACTCATTTCAAGAAAAAGACTTAGGAGTTTGTGCAATGTCTAGAATGCCCCGCGAAACTCGGGCAGGTAGCTTCTCTATTTGGCTAGAATAAAATCCGTGGGGTAATTTCACTTGATCCGAACCAATTTGTGCGAACGAAGATTTGGGTGCTGCCGCTGTTGGAATGGTCGGTGTATGCCTCGGTCGTGATTTGGATCCTCTCGGCCGCGATTGAGTTAATGAGATAGTTCAAATGGCACTCGAACGAAATGAGTGCGTAGAAGATTGAGCAATCTGCGACCAAAGCGAATTCATCTTGGTCTCCGATCAATTTGACCGCCGGCGTGAACGATGAAATTAACGTCAGTGTTGCGGGCGTTACCGTGGGCTCCGGTTCAAGCGTGGGAGCGGGTGTCGGCGTATCGCTTGCCAACGGCGCGGCTAGCGTGGGTGCAAATGTTAATGCCAGCGCGGCGGCCAATATATCGCTGCCGAGCATTAATTCGCTTTTAGGCACGGCGACGGGATTGGTGGACACGGTACTGGCCGATGTAAATAGCCTGTTGCCGTCGGGCGTGAGTATTTGAAATAATCGTGATAGCCGAGAACCATTCGCAAACGCCGCCTGCTTGCCGGGGTGGCGTTTGCATTTTCCGGCTGCGAATCGTTAGCTCTTGCAGATTCTTTATGTCGGATCGGCCGGGTAATTGCCACTATTGTTTGGTGGAAGCAAGATCACCTGATTGAATTGGCGAAATAGAACGTTTGGATGCTTGAGCGGTAGCCACCGGACTCGCGGATTGTTCGGCAATGGCTGTAGAGGCGGCAACCTTTTCTGTCGAGGGCTTTTCAGCATTATCGGCTTTGGCGACTGCCGAGTAGTGAACTTCGGGCATTGGCTTCGCCTCTGGAACAAGCTGAGCAAATTGTTGTTGGGGCAAGGTGTAGAAGTTGCTCGCGGCCATGACCCATTCTGCATTGCGGGCAATGTCGTTGGAGCCGTAGGCGATCCACATGAAGCCCTGTTCACCCCAACTGGGCCCCCAGGTGTTTTTGATTTTCCAGGCGCCGCTGGCGCCGCGGGTATCGTCCCAGCCGACCAGTAAGACGGCGTGCTTACCTTTGATTTCGCTTTTTTCGATAGGAGCCGGTTCGTTGTACAAGCCGCCTTGATAAGCGTGGAACTTGACCGTGTCGATCAAGTCGACCACCAACGGGCCGTGCTGCAACAAAGCCTGCTTCAGTTGCTCAACCGTCGGGGCGTTGCCGTCCTGCGAGACATATCCCCAGGCCGCGGCCCGAAAGGGCAGATCCATGTCCTTGGGTTCAGCCGGCTTTCCCGTGTAAGGATAATCGGCGATGCGAGCGGTGCCAGTTTTCAGAAAGAAGTCGTCTGCCTTTCCTGGTTGGGAACCCATTTCTTGTTTTGTAACGGCTCCGAGCTTGAGATGGTCCAAAATCGGTTGCACCGAAAGTGTGACGCGGCGACCGTTGCGAATAATATTGCTGCATTCCAGCGCTTCCACCGCAGAGTTGGCCCAGCAATCTTCGTTGAGTTGCCGGTGCCAGTCCGAAACGCGGTTCAAATTGCACCAATCGAAGGCCACAATCGTGGGCTTGGGCAATTTCAAATGCGATTCCGGCAAAACACCGGGGTGTTCTTTCATGAAATCAGCCCGGGCAGCGTCGTCCAGCGCGGTTAGTTGCTGGGCCAGAGCATTGGATTCTTGAATTTCCTGCTTGGTGGGGGGCTTGGCATAAATCATGCTCGAATGAACTGCCAAAATGTTGGCCAGAACGATGGCGGACAGAATGTTGCGGGTAAGCGGCATGATTGGCTCCCTTCCTGCGTCGAATGTGTCCTGAATTAGCTGTTTTGCGTTTCCCTGCCCTTGTGAGCGGGATTTGGGAGCATTTGTTACAACGGTGCAGGAAAGGGGGCTTCGAAGGCCAGCAGATGGGGGCGAAACAGGGGGAAAAGGCCTTGCAAAACCAGGCAGGGGGCGTCAATTTAGCGGTTCGCAACAACGGCCGATGAACACGCCGGCCGGCCGATCAGCTTTCCCCCAATTTCCACGCCGAACCCTCAATTGCGGGCTTTCACGCATGGCAGCACCAGAACAGCCTCCCCTCCGACGCCGGCCAGACGAGCAGCGGCCGCAGCAAACGCGGAGTAATAGCGCTGCCGATTCCAACGGGGTAAAACCCTACGTTTCCGATGACGCCCGCCTGCCGGAGTTCACTTGGACGGCGGTGCTGCTGGGAGCGGTGCTGGGCATTATTTTCGGCGCCTCGTCGCTGTATTTGGTGCTGAAGGTGGGCATGACGGTATCGGCTTCCATCCCCGTGGCGGTGCTATCGATCACACTGTTTCGGGGTCTGGCCAAGGCATTTCGTTTGCGGCCGGCGACCATTTTGGAAAACAACATCGTTCAGACGACGGGGTCGGCGGGGGAATCGATCGCTTTTGGCGTCGGCGTGACGATGCCGGCGCTGATGCTGTTAGGCTTCGACATGAGCATCGGCCGGGTCATGGTTGTTTCGATTCTCGGCGGGCTGCTGGGCATCTTAATGATGATTCCGCTGCGGCGGGCCTTCATCGTGCGCATGCACAGGGAGCTGAAATATCCAGAAGGCACCGCATGTGCAGAAGTATTGATTTCGGGCGATCAAGGCGGGTCCAGCGGCCGGTTGGTGTTCGTGGGATTCTTTCTTGCGTTTGTGCAGAAGTTTTTGACCGAAGGAATGGGAGTGCTGCGAGAAACGGTCAGTGTGAGTTTGAAAGATCGCTTTAATCGAGTGGCCGCTCTGACCACTGATTTGGCTCCCGAGCTGCTAGGCGTGGGTTACATCATTGGGATGAAAACCGCCTCGGTGATGATGGCGGGCGCGGTGATTGGCAATTTGGTCATCGTGCCGGCGATCGCCATGTTCGGCGACGCGGTACCGGGTTTAATTTCTCCCGGGACGCAGCGGATTTCGCAGATGGATATTAGCGATATTCAAGTGAACTATTTGCGCTACATCGGCGCGGGCTGCGTGACGGCGGCGGGCATTATCAGCATGTTCCGCACCATGCCCATGATTGTGCGTTCCGCCATGGCGGGCATTCGCGGCCTGGGAGGCTCACAAAGCGGCGGGGGACGAAAGAAACGCACCGAGCGAGACATGTCGCTCATTACCGTGGTTGTGGGAAGCCTGGTGCTGTTGGTTGTGCTGGCTGGCATTCTGATGACTGAGGTGAAGCCGTGGACCGCAATTTTGGGAGCGGCATTAGTGCTGGCGTTTGGTTTTTTGTTTGTGACCGTATCGTCGCGGCTAACAGGCGAAATTGGCTCGTCATCGAATCCAATTTCGGGCATGACGGTGGCCACCTTGGCGCTAACGTGCTTGATTTTTGCCTCGTTGGGAATGCGCTCGCCCACGGAGGCCGTGCTGGCGCTTTCCATCGCCGCCGTCGTTTGTATCGCGGCCTCCAATGGCGGCACGACCTCACAAGATTTGAAAACCGGCTATCTGATCGGCGGCACTCCCTATTGGCAGCAATGGGCCATCGTAATTGGATCGTTAACGTCGGCCTTAGTAATTGGCGTCACGTTGCTGCTGTTGAACGAGCAGGGCACCGTATATAGCACCAGAAATTTGCCGCAGGTGGTGCTGTCGCAACAAACGTATGACGCGCTGACCACTCATGCCACGTTCGACAATAAAGACTACCGGGTGTGGTGGCCCAGGGCTGGTGAATATCCGAATGTTCTGCCCGGCAAATATTATGTGGACGAGTACCACCGTCCGGTGGTGTATGTCGATCCGGCAATTACAGGCCGGTTGACAAAGCGAGACAATGGCGAGGACGTGAAGTTCAAATTCCCCGCCCCCAAAACGCAAGTGATGGGCATTATTATCAACGGCGTGTTGGGCGGAACGCTGAATTGGGGCTTGGTGCTCATCGGCGTGATGTTGGCTGTGGGAATCGAATTGTGCGGCGAGTCATCGCTGGCATTTGCCGTGGGCGTGTACATTCCGATGCAATATACATCACCTATATTTATGGGGGGGATGCTGGCTTGGTTCACCGGAAGTTGGCGCAATCGGGGTAAAACCAAGGCTTCCACAGACGAAGCTATGGCGCTTGCGGAAGCCGAAACCGGGGCTGGAACATTGCTTTCCAGCGGTTATATCGCCGGAGGCACATTGGCCGGAGTAACGGCGGCATTCCTGGAGTTCTCCACATGGCTCAAGAACAAACTAGACTTTGAAAAGCCCCTGGCCGGAACTTTTGCAAATTCCAATTGGTTCCCTGTCACGATTTTTGGGGTATTGATTGTGATTTTGGCGATCGTCGGCATGCGGCGCGCAGACAACGGAAAGAACTAAAACTATCTCGCTCTCTGTTCATTTTCACGCACGGCACCATGAATTACTTAAAACCGATTAGATTTGTTGCATTCACGTTGGGATTTTTGATGTCGCTTCAATTATCAACACTGTACGGCGACGAGGGGATGTGGTTGTTCAGCAATCCGCCCAAAAAGCTGCTTAAGGAAAAGTACAACTTCGAGCCCAGCGAGGAATGGCTGAAAAACGTACAGCAGGCGGCGGTGCGGTTCAATAGCGGCGGCAGCGGAGCGTTTGTTTCGCCCGAAGGGTTGGTCATCACCAATCATCACGTCGGGGCGGATGCGTTGCAAAAGCTAAGCACTCCGGACCGGGATTTGGTAGCCAAAGGCTTTTACGCCAAAACCCGTGATGACGAAATCAAGTGCGTCGATTTGGAATTGAACGTGTTGGTCAGCACGGAAGATGTCACCAAGCGTGTGAATGCGGCCGTGAAGTCCGACATGAACGCCGCTGATGCCGAGAAAGCCCGGCGCGGTGCGATGAACACCATCGAAAAAGAATCGCTCGATGCCACGGGTTTACGCAGCGATGTCATTACGCTATACCACGGCGGTGAATATCACTTATATCGCTACAAAAAATATACCGACGTGCGGTTGGTGTTTGCGCCGGAGCAAGCCATCGCCTTTTTTGGCGGCGACCCAGATAACTTTGAGTATCCGCGCTATGACTTGGATATTTGCTTCTTCCACGTGTACGAAGACGGCAAGCCTGTCAAGGTGGAGCATTACTTGCCGTGGAGCAAATCGGGCGCAGGCGACGATGAGCTGGTGTTCGTTGCCGGTAATCCCGGACATACCGACCGGCTCGACACCGTGCGGCACTTGGAGTTTTTGCGCGACAGGAATTATCCTTCTTCGCTGCGCACGATTTTCCGCCGGGAAGTCATGCTTACGGCTTACAGCGAGCGGAGCCTGGAAAATGCCCGCCGGGCCAAGGACGAGTTATTCGATTATCAAAACACTCGCAAAGCGCGCATCGGCGGGCTGGCGGGGCTGCAAGACCCGGAAATCATGCAGCGTAAGGAAGAAGATGAAAAAGCCCTGCGCGCGGCCGTGTCGAAAGATCCAAATCTGAAAGACGACATCGGCGCCTGGGACGATGTTTCCAAAGCCATCGATCAGTGGGAAAAAATCTACGTCGATTGGGCGCTATTGGAAAACGGAAATGCATTCAATAGCGAACTGTTTGAAATCGCACGCACGCTGGTCCGCATGGCCGATGAAGACAAGAAAGACAATGCCGAGCGGTTACGCGAATATCGGCAATCGAACCGCGAATCTCTGGAACAGGAACTGTTTTCCGAAGCGCCCATTTACGACGATCTGGAAACCGTGAAGCTGGCCGATTCGCTCAGTATGTTCATGGAACAGGCCGGCGCGGAGAACGAATGGGTACGGAAAACGTTGCAAGGCAAATCGCCGCAAGCCCGGGCCGACGAACTGGTGCGCGGCACACGTTTGAAAGACGTGGCGTTTCGCAAGGAGTTGGCCGCCGGCGGTCGCACGGCCATCGACGGATCCAACGATCCAATGATTTTGTTAGCCCGGTTGGTTGACCCGCCTGCGCGCGACGTGCGGAAAACATACGAAGAAAAAGTCGACGAACCGATGAAGCAAGCTTACGCTAAAATCGCCAAAGCGACATTTGCCGTGAAGGGCACCGACTCGTATCCCGATGCCACGTTTACACTACGGTTAGCCTTCGGGCAAGTGAAAGGTTACAAGCAGGACGGCAAAGTAATTCCGCCGTGGACCACGATTGGCGGCGCGTTTCAACATGCCGACGAACACGGCTCGAAGCCGCCGTTTGAATTACCCTCGACATGGCTGCAACCGCCGCAGGCCCTGAACATGGACACGCCGTTCAACTTCGTCAGCACGGCTGACATTATTGGCGGCAATAGCGGCAGTCCGGTGATTAATCGAGCGGGCGAATACGTGGGAATTATCTTCGACGGCAACATTCAATCGCTGGTACTCGACTTCACTTATACCGATGTGCAGGCTCGAGCCGTGAGCGTTCATTCCAGTGCCATTTTGGAAGCGCTGCGGAAGGTGTACCAGGCGAATTCGCTGGCCGACGAAATCGAACGGGGCCGGCAATCCAAGTAAAATAAGTTAAGCGTTCGCCGCTTGAAATTCGGTTCTCTGCGGCAGCTGCGCCTCCAAATCGTATGCAGCAGAAGGTGGCGAGACCGTTTTCGCCAATACCGTGTTTTGATGGAAGTTCCTAGTTTTGCAGTAGTTTCAGGCATTTTTAGCCCACTACCTGTACTTACCGCCTCTGAATTGTTAGGAATATGTTAGTCACCATCTGGGTAGGATCTCTTTGGTCGAAATAAAAACATACGGATGCTCATGAGCGCCGTCGCAGCATAGCTGAATAACCTCATCTTTCGGTCCAATATATTAAAAAGGCATTCGAGACGGTAAAATGCTTGCCTTGATCGAACTCGGGAATGGATCGGAGAGGGATGGCCGGCTTTTCTGACGGCGTTGCGCCACGTCGCCGGGGGGGCGGCCAATGGTGGACTTCCGAATCATCCTTGCCATTTGCGCTCTTTTGACGGGTGGTCATGTTCCCGGCGCCGCGTTATTGTCGTCCCGAATCCTATGAGCAGTTTGCTCGGGAATTACCGACATTAGAGGAAACCGATTCTTTGGTGCGTGCGGCCATTGCCGTTTCAATGCACGACTTGGACGACGTCGATTCGGCGCAGGTTGAACAAACGCTGCGCGAAATCGCACAGGAAATCAGCCGCCGTGTTTCCTCGGGAAGCCAGCACGCTTTGGTGGCGCAACTCCACGAGGTGCTGTTTGAAGAAAGGGGCTTTACCGGAAACGCCGAGAATTATTACGCCCCGGAGAATAGCTATTTGCCGCGCGTCTTGGAAACGCGACGCGGCATTCCGGTAACGTTGTCGCTGATTTACAAATCCGTTGCTCAGCAGGTAGGACTGAAAGCGCGGGGCATCAACTCGCCGATCCATTTTTTGGCGGCGGTCGAAGTGGGCGATTCGTGGATGATTATCGACTCGTTCGACGGCGGCCGAGTACTCTCCTGCGAGGAAGTGTATCAGCAATTGGATCAATTGGCCGGCGCGCCGGTGGAACGGTCCGAGGAGTTGCTGGCCACGGCCACGCATCCGCAATGGTTAGCCCGCATTATCCGCAACTTGGAGCAGGTTTTCGTTCGCGACGGTCGCCAATCCGACGTGTTCGCCATGCAAGAGTTGCTCGCACTGATCAAGCACGCAGATTAAGTGCTCACAATATAACTGGGCGGATAGAGATCGGGATTCGAATTTCTGATTGCCCGCTTTGTTTTCGTTCCGCGGCATGGCAAAATCAAGCATATGGGAGAAAGACGCCGGACTTTAGTTCCGCAATTTACCCTCCGCTGGATTCTGACGCTGACCGCCGCCATGGCGGTCGTGTCGTTGGTGTTAGCGCGCGCCTTGCAGGCGGAAGCTTGGGCTGGAGGAGTCATCATCGGCTTGGTCGCGCTGGCGGTGATGTTTGTAGTGTATGCCGCAATGTTCTGGGGCGTGTGGCTGTTTGGCCACTTGATTACGGCGCTGCAATCGCGCCGCAAATCTCGGCTGAAACAGCGAGAGGATGACATTGCTGCCTCGACCAGCCCAACGGGTGACCAGCCGCATCCTACAAAAACCGTCGCTCATACAATCAAGACGGTATTGTGGTTCGTTGCGCTAACACTTTCGGTGCTGGCTACAAGAACGGCGTGGCCAGCGTCGGGAACTTCGATTCAGACACCACAGCTGCAGCCGGGCGAAGTGAATAAAACCGGCTTGACGCTAACGCTGGACATAGCGTGGGTCGATGCCAGCGGTTATCGCCCTGTTCGCGTTTCCGTGAAATCGATTGCCAGGCCGGTCATTGCGGATCGCGTGCTCTCGGTCACCTTTCGACCCAAACAAGGCTACAGCCTCAATGAAAGCATGGCCGTGACACAAACGGTGGAAATTCCAGCAGGGCATTCGTCGGCCGATATCACCTTGGCTGTTCCGGAATTGTGCGGCTGGGGGATGTTCGCTCTAGATGTGTACGAAGATGGGGAATACGTGAAACAATTGTCGATTCCTGATAACTCTGCGACGACGAGTTGGGGCGGAACCACGAAAGGGGACGGAGCTTCGCCAGTGGTGTTGGTTTTGAGCGGCTTGGACAAAATCTCCGGCAGTTTTTTGGTGAACCCAGCAATGGAATTGATGGGTGTCGCTCCGGATAATCCGGCGGCGGTCATCGATTCGCAAATTGCCAACGCCACATTTTTTGGCACACCGCTGCCGGGCGGAAATCCGACCACTCCTGCGACGGCAAGCTCAGCGATTTCCTCGCTGGCCGATTTGCCGACACGTTGGATCGATTATAGCTGCTTTGACGTAATGCTGATTTCGCTGGATAAGTTGACGGCCTTTGATGCACAGAAACCCGCTCCGTCGCAATGGGGGGCGATTCGTGATTGGCTGCACAACGGCGGCACGCTCATTGTGTATGATGCCGGGCGGCGGTGGCAAAATATCGGGCAGTTGGAGGAACTAACGTGGATGAGCGATGCGTCGCATTTGCCGGCCGCCGATGAAGATGACCCGACAAAAAGCGGCTGGAAATTACCTCTGAAATCTTTGCGCGATCAGCCGCTGTTGACCGACATTGGGCCGGTGAATGCGGCAAATTCAAATGCACAGGCGGGAAATCATAGCGATCAAGATTCGTCAGCACAAACCCCACTCGACGCGGCTCCCTTTATTACCCGGCCGTGCGGGTTGGGTTTGGTGGTGGCCATTCCGACTGACGAATCAATCGGTAAAAGCAGCTTTCCCTGGACTTGGCTGTTCAACACCGTGGGTCCGCAGCGGTGGCAATGGTCGCAGCGTTGGGGAGTATCGCTGTACCAGAACAACAACGAGTTCTGGAATTTTTTGATTCCGGGCGTGGGGTTGGTGCCGGTGCTGCAATTTCAAGTGCTGATCACTTTATTCGTCGTGTTGTTAGGTCCGGTGAACTACTATCTGCTCAGGCGATGGGGAAAGTTGAACTTGACGGTGCTGACGGTTCCGGCCGGAGCGTTTTTGATCACCGCGGCGCTGTTGTTGTATGCCCTGGTAGAAGACGGATTAAGCGTCCGCGCACGGGCCCGGAGTTTTACGCACATCGACCAGCGCAGCGGCGAAGCCACTTGCTGGACACGGCTTTCGTATTACGCCGGCTTGGCTCCCTCTGGAGGTTTGAAGTTTGCGGAAGATACTGCCGTCATTCCGTTTGCATTACAAGCACTTGCCAATGAAGAACAGCCCAGCCGCACGTTGGATTGGGAACACGCGGATCGAACCGATTCGGTCTCGCCGCTGGAGCAGCATTTCACCAACGGCTGGCTTTATTCGCGCACGCCCACGCAATTCATTACGGCGCGTATTCGCAAATGTGCCGCTCGTTTAGAAATTCACGCCAGCGCGGGCTCCCAACCGCCGAAAGTCGTCAACCGTTTGAACACGCCGATCAAGCGCTTGCTGCTCGTGGACGAAAACGGGGCATGCAGTACGGCTGCGGATGTGGCCGCAGATGCCACCGCGGCGCTGCAGGCGGCGGAATCGCAATCTAAGGCGTACTTACAACAATTGCAGCCGCTATGGGACGCAAATCAGAACGAAGTTTCGCTCGTTGTTCCCAGCGGAGGCGCCGATTTGTTCGGCTTTGGGCGCGGGCAAAACAATCAAAACCGATATGCCCTGGCTGTTCCCGCAACTATCGCGAACAACACGAGCCCAATCAGCGAAGGGACGGGGATGTTGGAGCAATCGCTGACTGAATTACGGGCACAATTACTGATCGATTCACTGCCTGCGCGAACGTATGTGGCAATTGTCGAATCGTCACCGGAAGTTCAATGGGGCACTCCGACAGTGCGGCCCGAGGAAAGTTT
>DATJYL010000027.1 GCA_035499655.1 Pirellulales bacterium | reverse complement strand
TTCGGTGACGACCTCGCGGATTTCTTCCTCTAATTCGTGTTCAGCAAGTTCGGTGGCCTCTTTGCCGGAAATGCGGTGTACGGCCCGTTCCACAAAATCGGTGCCCGAGGCCGAAGGCGCCAGCAGCTTTCCGGCCGATCGCCAAATGGGCCAGGTGCGGGCGATCAGCGGTTCCGCCCAAATGCGGGTTAACACGGCGGGAACCCAAACAATGGCCAGCCACAGAATTGCCGCCCCGCCGATGATTTCCGCCAGCGTCACGAGCAAAGATATCGACCAACTGAGTTCGTCGGGATGGGCGTTCCACAAAAATGCCGCCGCCGCTACCACGGCCCCCGCGGTGGCAAATACACGCAGGCTTTCGGCCCCCAATGCGGCCTGCCGATGGTGTTCGATCATCTCGTCATATCGCGGCAACAAATTGCCAGCGCGCAGCAGTTCCCGGAGCTGTGCCCGCGAAAAATCGCGAAAAGCCTGCGCCGCACACGCGGCAAAACTAGCCAGCCCCAACGCCGCAAAGCCCAGCCAAATTAACGTCGCATTGCTCACGGTCTGCGTTCCTCATACCGTGGCCTGAGCCCAAACTTGTTCAAATAGAACTGTTCCCGCTGGCGCATGGTTTTTGCAGCCACCTCTGACTGATCGTCATAACCGGCCAAATGCAGGGCCCCGTGAATGACGCACAACAACAGTTCTTCGGCAGGACTCCAACCGAATTGCTGGGCCGATTGTGCCGCGGTTTCCATACTGACGATAATTTCCCCTTCCACGAAACCAGGTCCCTGTTCCAGCACAAAGCTGAGTACGTCGGTGGGCTGATCGTGTTTTAGAAAGCGCTGGTTAAGTTCCTGAATGGTCGTGTCATCGACCACGGCCAGCGAAATGTTGGCCCGCTTCATCCCCTCACCGGTCATCACGGCGAAAATGCCTTCCCGTAGCCGAGCTTCATCCACCGGCAAGGTCGTTTGCCGATTAGCGATTTCAATTACGATGGAATCGGCAATGGCAGAATTTAGACGGTCTGCGGCGGACTTCGAAGAAAGAGGATTCATACCGGCATTCACGAGGGGATTGCTCACGCGGTTCGCTGCTCCGGATAGCGCACACGGCCATGGTAGACCGCCGTGAGCGATTTCACCAGGCTTTCTTCCACGTCGTGAAGTTCTTGCAGCGTTAGACCGCAATCGTCAAACTGGCCGTCCAGCAGGCGAGACATGGCCAAATCGTGCACCAGGCTTTCCAGCCGGGCCGGAGCCGGATCGACCAGCGTGCGGCTGGCGCTTTCCGCTGCGTCGGCCAGCATCAGCACGCCGGCTTCTCGGGTTTGCGGCTTGGGACCGGGATAGCGATACGAATGCTCCTCCACTTCTCCGCGGCTGGGGTCGCTTTCGCTTTGCTGGGCCGCGCGGCGGAAAAAATACTCCACCAGCGTCGTTCCGTGATGCTGTTCGATAAAGTCGATCACGCGCTGCGGCAAATGGTGTTGCCGGGCTAAGTCGGCGCCGTCTTTCACGTGGGCCACGATAATCAGACGGCTCATCGCCGGCAGCAGCGTTTCGTGCAAGCTGGGCGAACCCTGCACCTGATTTTCCGCAAAGTACTGCGGCTTGAGCATCTTGCCAATGTCGTGAAAGTATGCGCCCACGCGCACCAACAACCCGCGGGCCCCGATAGCATCGGCGGCAGCCTCGCCGATGGCCGCCACGTTAATCGAGTGGTTATACGTGCCCGGCGCTCGACGGACCAATTCCTGCAGCAGCGGATGCGAAACATCGCCAATTTCCAACAAGCTAATGTCCGTCAGCACGCCGAACGATTTTTCGATGAACGGCAACAACCCCGTCATTAAAAAGCCGGCCGCCACGGCGCCCCACCCGGCCGGCGGCACATCGAAAACCAGAGTTTGCTTCAGCGGTTGACCGGCGAGAATGCTGTCGCCAATTTCGGTCAACATGGCGATCACGGCCGCGGCTAGCCCCACGTAAATCAGCTTGCTGCGGCTGCGAATTTTGCCCAACAGTAAAATCGACGCAACCGCCGCGCTCATCAGCGTGATGTACGACGATAAATCTTCGTTCAGCACCACCACCGAAACCACCAGCACCAGCGCCGCCGTCAGTAATAATGCCAGCTCCTGGTTATACACCAGCGCCACGGTCATGCCGAACAACATGACGGGAATCGAATCGACCCGCCAGGCGTCTTTGGCCATGGCTACCAACGTGACCGCGACCACAAACATCCCCAGCATCGCGCTAAATCGACCCAGGTTGCGAAAAATCGACGGTTCGCGGAACAAAATATAAAAACCGCTCAGCGTGAACATGGCCAGCATCATGCCGAAGAACGCCAACGAGCGGGCAATTTCGTCCGTCGTGGTCAGCGTGTTGACGTACGCATCGTGTTCCAATCGCAACAGCGCAATTTTATCTTCGGTGACTGTATCGTCCGCCTTCACCAGAACATCTTTGCCTTTGAGATACTCTTTGTATTGATCCTGCACCTTTTTTGCGGCGTCTTCCTGCGCGGCTTTGGTCGCATCGACGTCCAGCTTAAGCGTCGGCGTGACCTTCGGCTTGATCCAATAAAACAACCGCTGAGCAATGTCCGGCGAATTTAATTGCTCCCGGAGCCGATCGTGCAGTTTCGATGCCGCCTCCCCCATCAGCACATCCGGCACTTGCACTACCTGGGGGAATAATGTCGTGCCGGCGGGATGAACGTATATTTCCGTCTGATTCCCCTCGTCGTGTCCCTGGGTCAATTTGTCGATCACCCCGTTTTGTTCCAGCGGTGCAAATGCGCTGTCGATGGCCTTGGCGATTTTTTCCTGCTTGTCCTTGTCGGCAATCCAGTCGTGAAATTGTCGATAGTCTTCGGCTTCTTCCTCTTTCGTCGGCGGATCCACATTCGGCGTCGGGGGCGGAGTAAATTCCTTCCACACGTCCGATTTCAGCGCATCAAGCGTCGCTGCGTTGCTGATCTCCAGTAATTTATTTTTTAATGCCGCACGCAATTGAACCAACGAGGATGGATCCTGCGTGTATACAAACCGCACTTGGTTCTCAGCCTGCTTCCGGGCATCGTGCGTGGCGTCCGGATCGTACTTTTTGAACGATACCTGGGCCAATATGTCGCGGTCTGGCACATAACCCGTGCGATACGAAAATGGCGGCGCCCATGCCCCGGTCACTATCCACAAAAACAACGTCGCCAGCACGCACAACCCAATCCGTAGCCAAACATCGCCCCGTTGCAAACTGCCCAGGAACCGCTCCGCAAAGTTCGGAGGCAACTCCAGCGCAGCCACACGTTCCAACCGAGTTTTTCTTTGGCCGCCGAGTGACATGAGGAAGCAGGTTAGGGTTCAAAGTTTAATGTGACGGTTACGACGCAGTTCGCAGGATACCAGGCTTAGGAGTCAGTCGGATCAAGGCGCCATAATCGGATTTGCCGAAGATGGCGGTTGCCTGCTGAACGGCCTATCGTTTTCGTTTGGGTTCCTCTTCGTAGGCCCGCACTATTTCCTGCACCAGCCGGTGCCGGACAATATCACGGCCTGTTAGCCGAACCTGGCACGCGCCAGCCAACCCTTCCAGCCGGACCATGGCATCCACCAGCCCGCTGCGCACGTGCGAGGGTAAATCGACCTGGGTCGTATCTCCTGACACCACGATCTTGGAATTCATACCCATCCGCGTCAAAAACATTTTCATCTGGGCAACGGTGGTGTTTTGCGCCTCGTCCAGAATGATGAAGGCATCGTTGAGCGTCCTGCCGCGCATATAAGCCAAGGGAATCATCTCGATCACGTCCAGTTCGGTATAACGACGAATTTGGTCGTAATCCATCATTTCGCGCAAGGCGTCCAGCAACGGCCGGAGATAAGGATTTATTTTAGCCTGCAAATCGCCCGGCAGATAGCCAAGGCTTTCCCCTGCCTCGACGGCCGGACGGACCAATACAATTTTGCGAATCTGCTCTTGCTTCAGCGCCGCCGCTGCCATGGCTACCGCCAAGTAGGTCTTGCCTGTACCCGCTGGGCCCGTGCACAAAATCAAATCGTGTTGCGCTATGGCGTTAATGTATTCGGCCTGTCCCGGCGTGCGGGGACGAACATTCCGGCCGGCCTTGTGGACCGCTATCGGCGCGTGATTGGCGATGCTTTCTTCCCCGGTGACGCTGGACAGCGCGAGATCAACATCTTGCTCCGCCACCGCCCCTTGTTGGTCCGCCACGGCTCGAAGTTGTTCAAAGACGTCGGTCGCGCGCGACACGGCGGTTTCGTCCCCTTCGATGCGAATGCGGCCGTCTCGCGCGGAAATTTCCACGCCCAGGGCGGAACGGATCTTCCGCAGATGCTGGTCGCGGGGTCCAAACAGCGAGAGCAGTGTCCGAGAGTCGAGAACCGAAATGGTGTTTTGTGTCATCAGCCTGCCGAAGCCGGCTCAATTAAATTTGCACAAGACAAAAATCAGACCCAGCCAGGGGATGTCGGCTAGGCGCGCAGCCCATCAATAATCACTGGCTCGTTCGCTGTGCAGGTGTCCTTGAAACTTACGGCGATTACCAAATCGCCCGACACAAAACTATACCCGCACCTGGCAGAAGTGGCCATCAAAACGCGGCCTGAATCGTGTAACTCATTGCAGCACAGACACTTGTGGATTCAGAGATTTGCTGGCTCTCAGCAAATTTGAAGCGTTTCCCCAAGTTCACGCTGCGGCCCACGGCAATCGGTCTTCAACGGCCGCACCGGAAACCATTTGCTGTAATTCTGTCGCCGACCGATAGGCCGATTCAATCAGGAGCCCGCTTTTTTCAGGAACTGATAGGTCTCTCCGCAACGGCGCCAGCCAGCACAGCAATTGATTGATCTGACGTTCTAACAACAAGGCTTGCTCTCGATCCAGTTTCTTGGCTAGGCGACCTACCGTTTGCAATTCTTGTCCCAACGCTTCCAATTGTGCCGAGTGACGCTGCACCAAAGTTTGGTGCGATTCCACGAGCATTTGCAGTGCCTCGGTCGATTCGTGCAGTTCATTAAAATAACAAATGGCCCAGGGCGGTTGTTTCGTTCCATTCCCGCCCGGAATCGTAATTTGGTGGCACCACACGCGCGAAGCATCAGATTTTGTGAAGGCACAAATTCTTTCTTGCGCACCGCAACTAAAAGCTTCCTCACCCGCAGCAGAAGCGTTCGATTCGGACTGGCCCATGCGGCAAATCAACTCTCCCAATCGACGATGTATGACTTCCGCCGGAGCATAGCCTACGAGTGCGCAAAACTTGCGGTTCACGCGCGTCAATTTGCCCGCGCAATCCACAATCGCAATGGCACACGGAGCATGATCGAACAGCGTGGTCCACACTGCGGGATCCTCGGGATCTACGGTTTGGTCGGTCCTTCCCGACGCTGCTTCGGCTCGGTCCGACGGCGTCAGATCGATCTGCGGCCAGCCCACATGTTTCAACAGTTCCAGATTGATTTCCATCCTGCGAACCAGCAATGCAAAAAATCGCGAAGTCCTGTATCCGCCTGTTTAACCGTCTCCAGCAATTCTATACCCAGCTCCCCTCAAATCACGTAGCCCATTCTTCAACGAACCGTGACTACAGTCTGTCACGTCGAGGCGCCTCGTATTCAAGCGAAAACAAGTGCGGTTTTCCGCAGCACGCTCTCAGACTTAAGTCAGGATTGAGCTTAAAAATAGACACCCTCTTGATGGCTTTTTGCAGATCGCACACGTATCTCGCTCCGCTACGGTTTTCCGCATTTTATGGGAAAATCGAAGGCTCAATTTGCATAGTCTTTGTAGCGAATTCCACGCGAATGCCGATCGCTCGAACTTTTGCGGCAATCAGGAAGCGTCGAAAAAGGGCGCCTCAACGCACCAGCCCTGCGGCCCAGCAAAGGTAGGCCACCGGCGCGGCCAGCAAAATGGAATCGAGCACGTCCAGCACGCCGCCCAAGCCCGGCATCCACGTGCTGGAATCTTTGCGGCCTGCTTCCCGCTTCAACAGCGATTCCGCCAAATCACCCAGCATTCCGGCAATGCCCACCAGCAGGCCGTAAATAATCCATTGCCAAGCAGCCGGCGCGGCAATTTCACCGCTGACCAAGCGCGGGCGAAGCAAATCAAAAACCGCCCACGATCCAATCACGGCAAACAATATCGCCCCGGTGGCTCCCTCCCAAGTTTTGCCCGGGCTGAGCCGCGGCGTCATTTTGTGCCTGCCGATCAATCGGCCGACGGTGTAGGCGCCGGTGTCGCCCATTTTCACCACCACAATCAACGATAATAAAGCCAACAGCCCCTCCCCGCCGGGACCGAAGGCAATCTGCACCACGAAAGTCAGCAGCAGGCCGACATAGGCGAACGATAAAATCGTCGCGGCCAAATTCAAAAAAGCGCCGCTTTCCTTCTGGTATCGAACAATTTCACCGATGAAAGCCGCCAGCACGGCAACCGCCAGCGCCGCCAGTGGCCACCCGAAATTGCCCAGAGAACTTTGTGCCCAGCTAGCCGGCCCAAATGCCGGCACGCCGTTGGCTGCCACGATGAAAACATTACCGGCATAAACCAGCCAGCCAATGGGCCGCCGTTCCGCCGCGGCCAGCAAGCCCAATATTTCGCCGCTGGCAAGCACGCTCAACAATAGCGCCACCGGAAACAACCAAGCTCCCCCGGGCGCGCCCAGTGCCCGAGTTTCGTCCAACCAGCACAAGCCCGCAAATGCGGCAATCAGCAGCGTACCAACAAGAAGGCGATGTCGAAGCACACAGAACCAGTGGTCAGTGGTCAGTTTTCTAACATAAAGCCGCGACCGCTGGTCGCGCAAAGCCGTTATTCTTCCAGCGTCAATCCGCCATACCGCCGGTCGCGCTGGGCATAGTCTCCAAGGGCCGCGTGCAAGTCGCTCACTTCAAACTCAGGCCAGCATTTTTCGGTCACCCAAATTTCTGTGTAGCTGATTTGCCACAGCAGAAAATTGCTGATGCGCATTTCCCCGGCCGTGCGGATGAGCAAATCGGGATCACGCATGCCGGCCGTGTACAGATGATCGGAAATTGTTTGTTCGCTAAGCTCCTCGGCCTGTAATCGGCCCGTTTCTACTTGCGCGGCGATTTCTTTCACGGCGTCGAGCATCTCGGTCCGTCCCCCATAATTGATCGCCAGGCATAACCGCATGCCGCCGTTGGCGGCGGTCATCGCGATGGTTTTATCCATTTCGTCCTGCGTGGCAGCCGGAATGCCTTCGCGGCGGCCGATCACCCCCACACGGATGTCGTTGTCCATGATCGTGGTTCGCTCTTCGATCATGTACTGTTCCAGCAAGTGCATCAGGAAGTTCACCTCCGGCTGCGGTCGTTTCCAGTTTTCGCTCGACAGGCAATACAGCGTAAGTTGCTCGATGCCCAGCCGGGCTGCTTCTTCGGTAATCCGGCGCACGCTCGCCACGCCGCGGCGGTGCCCCTCAATCCGCGGCAAGTTTTGCCGCTGCGCCCACCGGCCGTTCCCGTCCATGATGACGGCAATGTGCCTCGGCATTTTTTGCCGTGGTGCAGGCAAGACTTCAACAGGAGCGGGGGCAACGTGAGACACGGAAAACCAATCGAGAATATAAGATGCAGAAAGGAACTAAACGCGGAACGCAATTCATTATAACTCACATTAAAAGCCCAGGAGTTGCACCCCCAGGGCTTTGTGGATCATTCGATTTCATAAACCCTTCTCGATTTTGCCAGATCATCTGACTGCAACCGCCGCCGGGGCGCCGCCGGACAAAATGGTTTGCTCCCGGTCCGGTCCCACCGAAACTACTTCCACCGGCCGGCCCACGAGCTCGCTGATCCGCTTCAAATATCGCCGGGCATTCTCCGGTAAATCGGCCATTTGCCGGGCTGCTGTAATTTCTTCCTCCCAGCCGGGCAGCGTTTCGTAAATCGGCACGGCCGTGCGCAAATCGTCCACATGGCTGGGAAATTGGATGACACGGCGGCCGGCGATTTCGTAAGCCGTGCAAATGTTCAGCTCGGGCAGTTTGCTGAGCACGTCCAATAACATCACGGCAACTGCATCGACGCCGCTGAGCCGGGCGGTGTACCGCACCGCCACGGCATCGAACCAGCCGCAACGCCGTGGCCGCCGTGTGACCGTGCCGTATTCATTGCCCCGTTCCCGCAAGTGATGGCCGATTTCGTTGTTTTGCTCTGTCGGAAAGGGTCCGCCGCCAACGCGGGTGGAATACGCCTTCACGACGCCCAGTGTTTTGTCGATCCATCGCCCCGGCACGCCCGATCCGCTGGGAACGCCCACCCCAGAGCTGTTGCTGCTGGTCACAAACGGAAACGTGCCGTGGTCGATGTCCAGCAGCGCGCCTTGAGCACCTTCGAACAAAATGCGCTTGCCCGATTCTGCCGCCGCCAGCAAATAGGCCGTGGTGTCGTCCACAAATGGCTTTAACCGTTGAGCGTAGCCTGTGTATTCCGCGAAAATCGCCGCCGCATCGAACGGCCCCATTCCAGTTTCGCTGGCGAAGCCCGCCAGTTCTTTGTTTTTGGCCTCGACAATGTGGTCGATCCGCCCGCGGAAACTATCGCGGTACAAATCGCCCAGCCGCACGGCGTAGCTGCGGCGCACTTTGTCGCTGTAGCACGGCCCGATGCCACGCATGGTCGTGCCAATGTTTTCGCCGCTAGAGCAGCTTTTATCGAGCACGCGGTCTTCGGCAATGTGCCACGGAAAAATCACGTGGGCCCGGTCGCTCAGCATTAAGTTCGAACCGACCACAATCCCACGCGAAACCAACCCGTCGATTTCTTCCAAAATGCTTTTGGGATTCAGCACGACGCCGCCGGTGACCACGCATTGCACGCCGCTGCCCAAAATGCCGCTGGGAATGAGCGACAGCTTGTACTTTTCTCCAGCGACGACCACCGTGTGCCCGGCGTTGCTGCCCCCTTGGTAACGGACGACAATTTCATGCTGCCTGGTGAGCAGATCGACGAGTTTGCCCTTGGCTTCATCGCCCCATTGCAGCCCAATCACACAAGTCGCCGGCACCGGTATTCCCTTTAAGTTCGCTGGAGATGTTGGCCCAAACCCTCGATTTTACGAGGCCGCTTCGCCCAAGCCAAGTGTGAAATGCGGATTTTGCCGCGGAGCTTTTGCACCCTGAACGGCGTTTTCATCCGCGCGGAAACTGCCTGCAATATTCATACACCGCCATCGCCACGGCGGTGTGGACGTTGTAAGCGTACGGCCTACCGTAAACGGGAATTTCCACCACGCGGTCGACCACGGCCAGTTCTTCGTCGGTCAGCCCCAGCCGTTCGTTGCCCACGACCAACGCCGTGCGGCGCTCAAACGGGAATTGCGGCAAGCTGACGGCGCCGGTCGTTTGCTCCAAGCCGACCAGTTGAAATCCATCGGCCTTCAGTTGTTTTAGAACCGGCGGCAATGTGCGGTGGATTTCCAACTGCACCGTGTCGGCCCCATCGCGCGCGATTTTGTCGATCCGCTTGGCGTGGCCGCAGCCAATCACCCGCTGCACGCCGGCACAGCCCGCCACCCGAATGATGTGCGACAAATTCACGTTGCTGCGCAGCGGCGCACAGGCAATGACCAATTCCCGCGGTCGGTCCAGCGGCAGCGGCGGTTTGTGGCGCTCTTGAATGAACGACATTTGCGAGCGTAACTCCAAGCATTACACTAGGGGGCATGCAAATCAGATGGACATTGTACCGGATCATGGGTCTCGCCGCGCTGTGTGCCGTTTTTTGGCAGGTCGGCTGCGGCAGCCATACCGGCCACGCGGATTCAACGGAAGTTCCAACTCCGGCGAATGCCGCCTCTACCACAAACGTATCGCTGCAAATTTTGGATTATAACGGCATCCAAAAACTCATCGCCGATCACCGTGGCCAGGTCGTCGTGCTGGATTGCTGGGCCACGTCATGTCCGCCATGCATCGAGGAGTTCCCCAAACTTGTGGCCCTGCATAAAAAGTACGACCCAGCCCAGTTGGCGTGCATTTCACTCAGTTTCGATTTTGAAGGCCTGGGCAAGCCCGAGGACGTGCAAGCCGACGTCCTCAAATTCCTCCAAACTCATGGGGCCGCGTTCGACAATATCCTCTGCAGCGAATCTTCCGACGCGCTGCTGAAGAAATTGAATTTGGCGTCGATTCCCGCGGTCTTCGTGTACGACCGCCAGGGAAATGTTCATCGCTTCGAGGGCAGCAAAGCCTACGAGGAGGTCCCCGCCTTGATCGAAAAACTCATCACCACCCCCTGATTCCGCGGCCCAACCGCTAGACCCCGCTCACCCGGGAAGCGTAGAACACAAGTCACAACAACCGGCGACATTCTCGAGCCATCCCTGGCCAATCTCCCATGAATTATCGCGGCCGAACCTGGTTTGCGGGCTTGTTGGTTCTGCTCCTGATCGCAGCCACGGCTTGGGCGCTCACCAGCAAACCGGAACCGCCGGCCGATTTCACGTTTGTCAACAATACGGAAATCCGTTCGATTGACCCGGCCTTGGCGTTGGGCCAGCCGGAAGGGCGCGTCATTGTCGGCTTGTTCGAGGGGCTGACAAATCTCAACGCCAAAGATTTGCACCCTATTCCCGGTGTCGCCGAAAGTTGGGATATTTCGCCCGACCTGCGGACTTACACGTTCCATTTTCGCGATAACGCCAAGTGGATCGACGGCACGCCGGTCGTGGCGGGCGACTTTGTCTGGCAGTGGCGGCACATGCTCGATTCGCTCAACGCCACCGAATACACCTATCAGCACTGGTATTTGGAAAACGGCGAGCGCTATACCAGCAAGCAGTTCGGCCCTGGCGACAAAGTGGAAGTCGAACTGCACGAGCGGCCGAAAGATGCCCTGCCATTTGCCCGCGGTATTGTTTTACACGGCAAGCTGATTCAAATCATTCAAGCGCCGACTGAAAAGAACGCGGGATCGAAAGACAGCGAAGCAACGCAGGAATCGGATAAAAAAACTGCGGACAAAAAGGAACCAGGAAAACCTTCAGAGCCAGTTTACGTCATCGAAATCGACGGCCAGCAGCGGGCGTTTCAGAATGTCACCGAGCGCGACCGCGCAAAATGGACGCCGCCGAGTTGGGCGAAATCAACTATCAAAACTGCCGTTGAAGTCGAGCCCAGTAAAAACGTGTTGCTCGATTTCAGCGAGGTGGGCGTCAAAGCCCTCGACAACCGCACATTGCAAGTTCATCTGAAAGCGCCTACGCCCTATTATCTGCAGTTGGTCGGTTTCTATCCGCTGTTCCCCACCAACCCCCGCTGCGTGGAAACGTACGGCTACCCGGAATGGACCAAGCCGGATCACGTCATCACCAATGGCCCATTCAAGTTGGAAAGCCACGTTGTCCGTTCACGCTTGCGGATGGTGAAAAACCCGCTGTATTGGAACGCGGCGAACGTGAAGTGCAAAATCATCGATTCGCTGCCCATCGAATCCTCCGCCACAGCGTTCAACATGTACCTCGACGGCCAGGTCGATTGGATTCCGCTGGTGCCCACCACCGCCGTGCCCGATATTTTGGCCCAAAAGCGTACCGATTTCCTGCACACTCCTGAATACACCTGCGATTTTTACCGTTTCAATTGCACCCGGCCGCCGCTTAATAACAAACTGGTCCGCCAAGCGCTGGCTATGGCGGTGAACAAAAAGCAAATTACCGAAGGCGTGATTCGCGGCGGCGAAGAGGTGGCCCGCTCCCTAGTTCCACCCGGGCTGCCGGGTTACGAATCGCCCCAGTGTCCCGAATACAATCCCGAGCGCGCGCGCCAACTGCTCGCCCAAGCCGGCTATCCCGGAGGCCGCGGTATTCCCAAAATCGAAATCCTGTACAACACCGACGAGCTGAATCAAAACATTGTCGAAGTCATCCAGGCCCAATGGAAAGAAAACCTGGGCATCGATGTCGGCCTGCAAAATATGGAATGGAACTCCTGGCTGTCGGCCTCCGCCAATTTGCAATATGATGTCTGCCGCGGCGGCTGGATCGGCGATTATCTCGACCCCAACACGTTTCTCGATATGTTCGTCACCGACGGGGGCAACAATCAAACCGGTTGGTCGAACAAAGAGTACGACAAGCTGATCGAGTCCGCCAAGACAGAACACGACCCCGCACAACGAATGAAATACCTGCACAACGCGGAAGTCATTCTGATGGACGAAATGCCAATCTTTCCCATCTACTACCGTGTTTCGCGAAACATGATCCGACCTTACGTGCACGGCTTTTATCCCAACCTGCTCGATTTGCACCCCCTGGATACGATTTGGATCGACCAGGATGAAAAGAAGAAATTCTTGCAGCAGGGAGGTCGCGGGTGATTTGGTTTTTACTCCGCCGCCTGCTGTGGATGATCGGCACTTTGTGGGCCGTGTTCACCGTCACGTTTTTCTTGATGCACGCCGTTCCTGGCGGCCCGTTCAGCAGCGAGCGTCAGCCCCCTATCGGAATCAAGGAAGCCATCGAAGCCCGCTACAATCTCGATTTGCCCGTGTGGCAACAATATCTCATCGAACTGAACAAATACTTGCACGCCGATTTCGGGCTGAGCTTCAAAATGGGCGATTTCTCCGTCAAGGAAGTCATCGCCGCCGGCTTTCCCGTTTCCGCCACGCTGGGCGTGTTGGCGTTGGCGTTCGCCTTGGCGCTGGGATTAACCGCCGGCATTGTTTCCGCGGTGCGCCGCGGCGGACTGCTCGATTTTTCGCTAATGTTGCTGGCCACTATCGGCATTGCCGTGCCGAATTTTGTGATCGCTGGGCTGTTGATTATTTTACTGGTTTTCATCTGGCCCGTGTTTCCAGCCGGTGGCTGGGGCTCGCCCCTGCAATTGGTGCTGCCAGCCGTGTGTTTGGGCGCGACCTTCGCCGCTGAAATTGCCCGGCTGGTGCGCACCGGCATGCTCGACGTGTTGCATCAGGATTACATCCGCACCGCGTACGCCAAGGGCTTGATGACCCGCGCCGTCGTGCTCCGCCACGCCATGAAAGGCGCCATGCTGCCGGTGGTTTCGTTCCTGGGGCCGGCCGTGGCGGGCATTCTAACCGGCTCCGTCGTCATCGAATACGTCTTCGCCATTCCCGGCCTGGGCTACCACTTTGTCCAATCGGCCACGCAGCGCGATTACACCGTGGCCATGGGTTTAGTGATGCTCTACACCGTGCTGTTGTATGTGATGAATACCGCCGTCGATGTAGCCTACACCGCCCTCGACCCGCGCGTGAAACTGAATTGAGAAGCCAATTAAACCGCAGAGGTCGCAGAGGCCCGCAGAGAAAAAATGTTTATAAAGAAGCCAGGAATCCAGGAATGAGTTGATTTGAAGGAATTTATGCAAATGGAGTCGATTTTCCTTCCTGAATTCCTGCCTTCCTGCTTCCCTCATGTATTTCTTCCTCTGCGTTCCTTTGCGTCCTCTGCGGTAATTTAGTATGCCTGATACTTCATCCGAGCTCAACCGTTACGCCACACTGCTCAAAGAAGCCGAGCAGATTCACGGCGTTTCGTTGGCGCGCGATGCGTGGCGGCGGTTGCGGCGAAATCGTGTGGCTGTGGCCTCGCTCGCTTTTTTGCTCGTGATTTCCGGGTTGGCGTTTCTAACCCCACTGTTGCCGCTGCAATCCCCCTACGCCGTCGATACCAGCATCAGCTTCGCTTCACCCACGGCCAGGCCGCTGTGGATCGAATCGATAAAAGTCGACCAACCCAGCACAGCCGACAACGCTCCCGCCGCCGATTGGGTCAACAAACAATTCGGCGACATCAACGGTTTCAATCGCTGGCTGGTCAAGCTCCGTATAAAACTGTTCGGCAAATGGTCACTTAACAGCCTCATGGGCCGTGACGAGCTGGGACGCGACCTGCTGGCCCGGCTGTTTTGGGGCGCCCGCATTTCGCTGATCGTCGGTTTAGTCGCCACGTTGGTGTCGCTGGCCATCGGCGTTTCGTACGGGGCCATCGCCGGTTATTTCGGCGGCCGCGTGGACAACATGATGATGCGGTTGGTCGACGTGTTGTATTCCATCCCGTTTATTTTCGTCGTGATTTTCTTGGTGACAATTTTGGGCGAAGATTCGATTAAATCGCAGCTCGAAAAAATCGGCATCGACCGCATCACCATTTTTTTCTTTGTCGTCGGAGCCATTTACTGGCTCACCATGGCCCGCGTAGTGCGTGGGCAAGTCATTTCGCTGAAACACGAGCAATTTGTCGAAGCGGCCCGCACGATCGGCGCCGGCAGGTGGCGGATTATTTTCCGTCATTTGGTGCCCAACGTGTTTAGCATCGTGATTGTGTATCTCACCCTCACCATTCCGCAGGTCATGCTGTTCGAAGCGTTTTTGTCTTTTTTGGGCCTGGGTGTGCAAGCCCCGGCGGTATCGTGGGGATTGTTGGCCAATCAAGGCTTCCGCGTCATTTCGCCGCTGAAAATTTATTGGTGGCTGTTTGTCTTTCCCAGCTTGGCGCTGGGGCTGACGCTGTTCTCGTTGAACTTCCTCGGCGACGGCCTGCGTGACGCACTCGAT